>QOPZ01000030.1 GCA_003331885.1 Cryomorphaceae bacterium
TTTTCTGATTTTTTTCCATAATACATACTATGAAAGAAATTAAATAAAAATACTAATTGAGCAAGTCCAGTAATTAATGCAAAGACAGTAATTAGAACATTAATATCAGCTAAGTCATCAAAATATGGGAATGCAGTATTGGTATAATATCTCCTTGGTAAGCCAGCCATACCAACAAAATGCATTGGGAAAAATATTCCATATGCTCCAATAGCCGTAATCCAAAAATGAATATAGCCTAAAGACTTATTCATCATCCTCCCATATAATCTTGGGAACCAATGGTATGCACCTGCAAAGAGTCCATACAATGCAGATATTCCCATCACTAGGTGAAAGTGAGCAACCACAAAATATGTATCATGAACATTAATATCCAAGGCACTATCCCCTAAAATAATTCCAGTTAATCCTCCTGTAATAAATGTTGAAACTAAACCAATAGAAAATAACATAGCAGGATTTAATTGAAGATTTCCTTTCCACAATGTAGCTATATAATTAAAGGCTTTAACTGCTGAAGGAATAGCTATTAATAATGTAGTAAAAGTAAATACTGATCCTAAGAATGGATTCATACCAGTTATAAACATATGGTGTCCCCATACTATAGTAGATAAAAATGCAATAGCAAGTATAGATGCAACCATAGCTCTGTAGCCAAAAATCGGCTTTCTCGAATGAGTGGCAATTATTTCAGATGTAATTCCTAAAGCAGGTAATAATACGATATATACTTCAGGGTGACCTAAGAACCAAAATAGATGCTCAAATAATACGGGAGACCCTCCTTGATAATGTAACACTTCACCTTGAACAAAAATATCTGATAAGAAAAAAGAAGTTCCAAAACTTCTATCCATTATTAATAATAGTGCAGCTGATAATAAAACTGGAAATGATATTACTCCAATTATCGCAGTTATAAAAAATGCCCAAATAGTTAAAGGCAATCTAAAAAAGGTCATTCCCTTTGTTCTTAAATTAAGAACTGTTACAATATAATTTAAGGATCCTAATAAAGAGGAAGCAATAAAAAATGCCATGGAAACTAACCATAAAGTCATCCCAAGACCTGAGCCTGGTTGAGTTTGAGGAAGAGCACTTAATGGTGGATATATTGTCCAACCTGCAGCTGCGGGGCCAGCTTCTACAAATAATGAAGCTAGCATAATTGCACTAGAAACAAAAAATAGCCAAAAAGCAATCATATTTAAGAATCCTGAAGCCATATCCCTAGCTCCAATTTGTAAAGGAATTAGAAGGTTACTAAAAGTTCCGCTTAATCCTGCGGTTAATA
This sequence comes from Cryomorphaceae bacterium, assembly GCA_003331885.1. GTDB lineage: Bacteria > Bacteroidota > Bacteroidia > Flavobacteriales > Flavobacteriaceae > Eutrophosalina. The sequence continues at coordinate 1,301 of QOPZ01000030.1, forward strand.
CAAAAAAGACCATTATAGTTCCATGAATTGTTACAAGAGCTAAGTAGATATTTGGATCCATAACTCCATCTGGTGCCCATTTGTCTCCAAGAAATATTTCAAAAACTGTAAATGATTCCTCAGGCCACGCAAGCTGAATTCTAAATAAAAGAGACATCAGTACTCCAATTATACCCATAACAAATACACCTGTTATAAAATATTGCTTAGCGATCATTTTATGATCTTGACTAAAAATCCATTTAGTTATAAAAGTCTCTTTATGATGATGCTCATCGTGATTATCTTCAATATTATTAACTACTACAGACATTTTTAAAAATTTATTTATTGTATTATTTCGGAAAAGGTTTTTTGTTTGTCAATCCATTTATTAAAATCTTTCTCAGACTCAACTACTATTTTCATTTGCATATTATAATGAGATGCTCCACATATTTTAGCACACAAAAGTAAATAATCAAATTGATATGGTTCAAGAGATTCTTCACCTTTTGCTATTAACTCTTGACTTTTATCATACCTAATTTTATTAATCCTAGTTACTTTGTCCACAACATCAGCATTCTGTCTCATTTCTTCTGTTGTAACTGTCGGAGTAAAAGAAAATTGAGTTATCATACCAGGAACACAGTTCATTTGAGCTCTGAAATGTGGCATATACGCTGAATGTAATACATCCTGAGATCTAAATTTAAAAATTACTTTTCTATTAACAGGTAAGTGAAACTCCTGAGTAACAACAACATCATCTAATCCATTAGGATCAGAAGAATCAATACCAACAGTATTTCTCCCATCATAATCATTTAAAAATCTAACATTAGCGTCTCCTAAAACATTATCATTACCAGCGTACCTTGCTTTCCAATTCCATTGTTGTGCATAAAGCTCTATAACTAAAGCATCTTCATCTTCCTCAAAATTCATTATTTGTGACCAAGTAGTCATCCCGTAAAGTATTAAACCAAATAAAACTATGGCAGGAATTATAGTCCAAATAAATTCAAGTCTGTTATTGTGTGTAATAAAAGTTGCCTTAGTATTTTTTAAACCCCTGTACTTATAAGAAAAATAATGTAGAAGAGCTTGGGTAATAATTTGAACAAACATTATTAATGCGAATGATATAAAAAATAATGAGTCATAAGTAACGCCATGTTCTGAAGCTGATTCAGGTAATAAAACCTTTGTATAGGAAACAAAAGAAAAAATTGTTACTAGATATATAAATACAAGAAATGCAAACATTAATTTACCTTGCAGATCATTGTCTTTATGATTAGCAACCTGAGAATCATCTTTCTTTTTTCCAAGATTAGAAACTTCAAATATTTTAGCAATTTGCCAAACGGAAATTGAAAGCAATACAACTGTTATTATTGAAAAAATTATTGTCATTCTTATATTTTATTCATTAAAATGGATAAACAAATTTTTTACTTTCTTCATTAAAAGGATCTCCTTTGGTTTCTAAAGGTGCTTTAGTTAAGGTTGAAAAAACTATATATATAAATATACCTCCAAAAAACATTAAAGAACTTAATTCGGGTATACCAAAGCCCCATTGATCACCAACTGCAGACGGCATTATCATATTATAAACATCTATGTAGTGGCCTGTCAAGATAATAATACCAGCCGTTACAATAATTGAATTCACTCTTTTAAAATTGCTACTTACTAAAATTAAAAATGGTAATATAAAATTGATAACAACCATACCCCAGAATGGAATAGTATAATCTTCTATTCTAGAAATGAAATAAACAACCTCCTCAGGAATATTAGAATACCATATAAGCATAAATTGAGAGAACCATAAGTAAGTCCAAAATACACTAAACCCAAACATAAATTTACCTAGATCGTGAATATGATTATCATTTACATTAGGAAGATATCCTTTAGATTTTAAGTAAATAGATATTAATGCAATTGTTGTTACACCAGAAACCATCATGCTTGCAAAAACATACCATCCAAATAGTGTGCTAAACCAATGAGGATCTATAGACATGATCCAATCCCATGACATCATAGATTCAGTAATAAGAAAGAATACTAAGAAACCAGCTGACAATTTAAAGTTTTTAATATGATTTTTATTATCATTAGAATTGTCTTGTGCAATTGAAAATTTTCTGGAAAAATATCTATATAAGTACCATCCAATTAAATATATAAACCCTCTCAATAAGAAAAAGTAAGGATCTAAATATCCACTTTTAGCTTTAATTATTTTATCGTGCTCAACAACTTCAGCATCCATCCAGATAAACAAGTGATTAAAATGCATTACTGAAAGAACTAAAATTGCTAGAACTAATAAACCTCCAGGCAATAAATAACCTGTAATTCCTTCCATTACTCTAAATAGAACAGGAGACCATCCTGCTTGAGAAGCCCTTTGGATTGCATAAAAAGCAAGTGTACCTAATGATATCATAAAGAAAAAGAATGCAGCAACATAAAGAGCTGCCCAAGGTCTATTTGCCAGTTGATGAAAAACATGCTCATCATGAGACATAACATGTGAGTCAGAACCATATGAGTCAGAACCATGTGAATCCGAACCATGTGAATCCGAACTGTGAGAATCAGAACTGTGAGAATCATCATGACTAGCAGCAATAATTTCTTTAGATTCCTCTATTGTTTTAGGAGCTACATAAAACCCATATGCAATACCTAAAATACCTAAAGTCATTAGAGAAAAACTTAAAATTTTTATATTTCTAGTGATTGTATACATTATTTCAATAAATCTTTTCTAAGTTTTAAAACATACTGGGAAATCTGCCACCTTTCTTCATCATTGACTTGTCCTGCATGAGAACCCATTAAGTTTATACCATACATTAAAACATGATAAATAGATCCTTCAGTAATATCGCGATCAGCATAACTAGGAATTCCTAAAAATTTTTCTCTTTCCATTAATATACCGTTACCATCTCCTTTAGAACCATGACAAACTGAACAATATATTTCATACATTTTTTTTCCATTTGCTAAGTTATCTTCATTATTTAACAAAGGTGAAGTAAGGTTAACTTTAGCTAGTTCATAACCTTCATTTGAATCTTCAAACTCATATGGCTGCCATCCTCTAGGAACAGAACCCTCAACTGGTAATTGGGCTTCTATACCATTAGGGAAAGCATCTGACTCATCATATGTGCCATAACCTACTGATTCATACATGTTGGGAAAATACTGGTAATTGGGTTTTGAAGAATCAAAACAAGAGGTCATCAAAAACAATGATAACAAGATGGTAATATGTCTTAAATACTTAATCATTAATTAATATTTCTTTATATGCTTCTTCATATGAAACGTTTCCTTCAACAAACATCTTTTTAGTTAAAGAGATGCGATCTTTTAAATTAGATAATAAATTATTAATTTTTTTAGATTCAGGATGTTTGTTGCTAACTTCATTTTTCTTAGATATCCAATATTTTCTAAATATTCTTAAGCCTGAGTTTTTAGCATATTGTAACCCTCTCCCTTTTGTAAACTGAATTCTCAAATTTGAGGAACCATCAGAGTATTTTCTAGAATGGAATACAAACCCTATTGTTAAATCAGATTCTAATAACTGTACATTACCTTGTGCATTATTTCTTTCTTCTTGAATATCTTCATTAGAATCTTCTTTAATTACTGAAATGTCATAAAAGTCTGTTTTTTTAATTACTGCTTTTATTTTACTTTCATTATCATATACAGGTATTTGAATTAAAAATTTATCATCGGTAGTTTCAGGAATTGGATTCTCTGCATCTTTAAAAGGCCATAACCTACTTCTTAAATAGAAAGTAATGACCATTAAATGAGCTGCGAAAAATACAGTTAGCTCAAATATTACTGGAACAAAAGCTGGAAGGTTTTCAATAATACTAAAACTAGGTTTTCCTCCGATATTTTGGGGCCAATCAACAATCATAATATAATTAATCATAAGTAATCCAAAGGTGAGTCCAGTACAACCATATATAAAAGCAGCTATAGCCAATCGAGTTGGTTTTAAATCTAAAAGATGGTCAAGTCCATGCACTGGAAAAGGAGTAAAAACCTCTTCAATAGTGATTTTGTTTTTCTTAAGATCTTTGACAGCATCAATTAGCTTATCATCGTCATCATAAACAGCATGTATGAATTTTTCAGCCATTTTTATTATCTCTTATTTTTTTATAATTATCTCCAGAGGATTTTAATATCGTTTTTACTTCAGCTTGTGCTATAACAGGAAATGTTCTCGCGTACAACAAAAATAACACAAAGAAAAACCCTATAGTTCCAAGGAAAATTCCAATATCAACAAATGTTGGGGAAAACATAGTCCAAGAAGATGGCAAATAATCTCTGTGAAGAGATGTTACTATAATTACAAATCTTTCAAACCACATTCCTATATTAACAACAATTGATATAACAAATGAAAAAACTATACTAGTCCTTAATCTTTTAATCCACATAAATTGTGGGGAAAAAACATTGCATGTCATCATTGCCCAATAAGCCCACCAATAAGGACCAGTTGCCCGATTCAAAAAAGCATATTGTTCATACTCAACACCAGAATACCATGCAATAAATAATTCAGTTATATACGCACAACCAACTATTGATCCTGTGATCATTATTACAATATTCATCAACTCAATATGTTGGATAGTTATATAGTCTTCAAGACTACATACTTTCCTCATCACAATTAATAAAGTATTTACCATTGCAAAACCTGAAAATATTGCGCCTGCAACAAAATATGGAGGAAAAATTGTTGTGTGCCAGCCTGGAATTACAGAAGTTGCAAAATCAAATGAAACGATAGTATGAACAGATAAAACCAATGGTGTTGCTAATCCAGCAAGCACTAAAGACACCTCTTCAAATCTTTGCCAATCTTTAGCTCTTCCACTCCAACCAAAACTAACTAAACTATAAATCTTTTTTTGAAATGGCTTGATTGCTCTATCTCTAATCATTGCAAAGTCTGGTAATAGTCCAGTCCACCAAAAAACCAATGAAACAGTTAGATATGTTGATATTGCAAAAACATCCCATAACAAGGGGGAATTAAAATTAACCCACAATGAACCAAATTGGTTTGGAATAGGAACAATCCAATATGCTAACCATGGTCTTCCCATATGAATAATTGGGAACAATCCAGCTTGAATAACTGAAAAAATAGTCATAGCCTCGGCTGATCTATTTATTCCCATTCTCCATTTTTGTCTAAACAATAATAGAACTGCAGAAATTAAAGTTCCAGCATGGCCAATTCCAACCCACCAAACAAAGTTTGTAATATCCCATGCCCAACCAACTGTTTTATTTAAACCCCAAGTACCTATCCCTGTAGAAATTGTATAAATAATACATCCTATCCCCCATACAAATAAAGCTAATGCAATCCCAAAAACAATCCACCACTGCTTATTAGCACTTCCCTCAACAGGTCTAGCAACATCCACAGAGATTTGATGGTAAGTCTTATTTCCTGTGACTAATGGTTTCCTAATAGGTGCTTCGTAGTGAGATCCCATTATTTATATATTTTTAAGTTTATCATTATTTCTAACTTTTGCATGATAAAACACATTTGGTTTAGTTCCAACATACTCTAAAAGATGATAAACCCTATCATCTTTCTTTCTTTTATAAACTTCACTTTCTTTATTATTAATGTCTCCGAAACTCATAGCTCCAGTTGAACAAGCAGCAGAACATGCACAAGCATCATTGAACTCATTTTTATTAACTTCTCTGCCTTCATTTTTAGCTTTTAAAATAACTGCTTGAGTAGATTGAATACAAAAAGAACATTTCTCCATAACCCCTCTTGATCTAACAACAACATCTGGGTTTAATACCATTTTTCCAAGATCATCATTCATGTTGAAATCAAACTCATCGTTATTATTGTATAAAAACCAATTAAATCTTCTAACCTTGTAAGGACAATTATTGGCACAATATCTAGTACCTACGCATCTATTATAAGCCATATGGTTTTGCCCCTGTCTTCCGTGAGATGTAGCTGCCACTGGACAAACTGTTTCACATGGAGCTTGATTACAGTGCTGACACATTACAGGTTGAAAAACAACTTGAGGGTTTTCATTAGGATCTTCCATTTGACCAAATACACTTAACGAATCAGATAAACCATTAATATCATCTTTATTCTGATTATCATCTTGAAATGAAACATCTGAAGAATAATATCTATCAATTCTAAGCCAATGCATATCACGAGATTTTCTAACTTCTCTTTTACCTACTACAGGAACATTATTTTCTGCATGACATGCTATTACACATGCTCCACATCCTGTACAAGCATTTAAATCAATTGAGAGGTTAAAATGATGACCAATTGATCTATCAAATTCCTGATAAATGTTAACTTCTTTTTTATTTACAGCTGTTTCAATATGGTTTTTTGATACTACAGGAACTGGATTCCAATATTCTTTATCCTTTGTATTAAACACCTCCAAGCTTGTTTCCTTAACAATATCTCCCCTGCCCATCAATGTGTTATGTAACTGAACACAAGCAAACTCATGAATTTCATGTATTGCTTTAATTTCTACATCTTGGATCTTAGAAAATTTATCATAAAGAGAAAAGGCATTAGAGCCAGTTTTCATTTCAGATTTAATACCCATCATTCTTCCATATCCAAAAGAAACTCCAACAGTTCCATTTGCCTGACCTGGTTGAATTATTACTGGTAATTTCAGCTCAATGTCAGCATTTTTAACCAGGGCATAATTACTATTTAAGGCTCCATTTGATTCGTTATAATTTTTTAACCCAATTGATTCAGCATCTTTTTTAGAAATTGTTAGATAATTATCCCAAGATACTCTTGATATTGGATCTGGGAATTCTTGTAGCCAAGGATTATTTGCCTGCTGACCGTCTCCCATACCAATTTTTGAATAAAGTAATAATTCAAAATTTGAAGACTTTATTTTAGATAATTCTAAAGCAGAATAAGAGAAAGAATTATTTGAACTTTTTAAATTATACGAATCATTAGATGAATAAACACCATCATGAATAGCTTTATTCCATTTAGTGTTAGATAACAAGATATTGTTCGACCAATTAGATTTTATTTCATCATAAAATGAATTTTCATTACCAGACCAGCTCAACAAACATTCTTCAAATTGCTTTGTATCAAACAAGTTTTTTATCGTTGGTTGACATATACTATATTCTCCATTTACAAATTGGAAATCCCCCCATGATTCTAAATAATGTGAACTAGCTGAAACATACTTACATAAAGATGTAGTTTCATCCATTTTCATAGAAAAAATAACAGAAAAATCTAATTTCCTAAGAGCATCGTTAAAGGATTTAGGATTTGGAAGTGTGTAGGCAGGATTTACTCCGCTCATAATAATTCCAGAAAATTCACCATTATTTAACTTTGCTATCAATTCATTTACTTTCTTATCATTACCTTTTCTAATTAAAGATACTTTTGAAGAACTTTTAACGCTACTATTAATCAGATCATTGATTGCATTTGTTAAAAGCTGGGCATTAACATCATCAATTCCACAAACCAGCACTGATGAATTACCGTTTAAAGTTAGATCCTTTGAAATTTCAATTAGTCTTTCATTAGTTTTTTTATCTAGTTCAGGAAGATTAATATCAGAATTAGAAATCTTTTTATACAAATGTGCCAGAAAAAGTTTTTGAGTTGAAGGTTTCAAAGGTATACGTACATCAGCATTGGCTCCAGTTACCGACATATTTGATTCCAATTGAATATGTTTAGACATTGTTGCTGTACCATCAACTTTAATAGGCACTCTTCCTTTAGCATAATCTCCATCATAGTTTGACCCCATCCAATCTCCTAGAAAATCAGCTCCAATTGAAACAATATATTTTGCATTCTTGAATTCATACAGTGGAAGGGCTCTAACACCATACATTATTTCATGAGCATCTAAAACAGAGCTTTCAGAAATTGAATCATATTCAACATGAGTTATGTTAGGGTATTTTTTAATGAATGAATTAATTATTTTTATGCTAGTTGGACTTGAAATTGTACTTGTAAGTAGAGCAACGGGTGAATTATTAAATCTAAGTGATTCTAGTTTTTTAATTATATCTTGATCCAATTCTTCCCAAGAAATATTATTTCCATCATACATTGGCCCCTGAATTCTTCCACTATCATACATGGACAAAATGGAAGCATGAACTCTTGCGTTTGCGGATCCATGAAACTTAGCTAACTTATTATTTTCAATTTTAATTGGTCGTCCTTCTCTCGTTTTAACTAAAATATTAGCACAATCATATCCATTAAACATTGAAGTAGCATAATAATTTGAAATACCTGGCCTTATCCTTTCTGGTTGAATTACGTATGGGACAGATTTATTTACTGGGCCTTCACAGCTAGCAAGAACAGCGGCAGATGTACTAAAACCTAAATATTTTAAGAAATCTCTTCTATTTGTACTTGAATCATTGAGGGATTTTTCATCTTCAAATAAATTATCAACAGGAAGTTTCTCAACGAATTCATCATGTCTCAGTTTTTCAACCTGAGAATTATTTGTGAGCTCTACTTCACTTTTCCAATATTTTTTTAAACTCTTATTCATCAATTTTTAATAGTGACATTTTCCACATTCTAAGCCTCCCATCTGAGCAATAGTTAATTTTTCTACACCATATTTTTTTGATAACTCCTCATGAATTTTAGTGTAATAATCATTATCCTTTACTTTTATATTAGATTCCCTATGGCAATTTATACACCAACCCATTGTTAATGAAGAATGCTGATATGCAATTTCCATTTCTTCAACTGGCCCATGACAAGTTTGACATTCAATTCCAGCAACATTAACGTGTTGTGAATGATTGAAATAAACAAAATCAGGTAAATTATGTATTCTCACCCATTTTACTGGTTCAACATCTCCAGTATATATTCTCTTTTCTTCATCCCATCCAACAGCTTTATATAGTTTTTTAATTTCACTTGTATAAAACTCTTTAGTGTAACCCTTTTCAAGATCTTCCTCACCGTTATATTCAGCTATGTTTTCATGACAATTCATACATACATTTAAGGATGGAATACCAGAGTGTTTGGAAACCCGAGCAGATGAATGACAATATTGACAATCAATTTGGTTAGCACCTGAATGAATTTTATGAGAATAGTGAATTGGTTGAATCGGCATGTATCCTTGATCAATTCCAACTTGCATTAACCAGCCATAAGCAAAATAGGCACTAGATAGCAAAAAGAAAACTACAGAACAAAATACCAAAAACTGATTTCTTATAAATAATTTCCATATTGGTGTGCTAGGTTTAATCTGTTTTTCTTCAACAACAATTCCATTTCTAGTAGCAATATCCCTTAGCGTTTTATTTACTAGATAAAGCATTGTTGTTAAAACTAAAAGTATAATTATAAGAGCTACTAAAACTAAATCCTGTGATAAAGAACTTTGAGGTTCAAGCTGAACTGTCCCAGAACTTAAGGCGGTAGCAGCTACAACTGGTTCTGGTTTGTAATCAGTGTAAGCTAATATATTATCAATGTCCTCATTTGATAATTGAGGAAAAGCATTCATGGCAGCTTTATTATATTCTTCCCAAATTGCAACAGCTCTTTCATCACCTGACTTAATCATAGCAGAACTATTTTTTATCCACGTATATAGCCACTCTTTTTCATATTTTTCACTAACACCAGCCAATGCAGGCCCTATTAAGTTCTTATTTAGCTTGTGACATGCAGCACAATTTGCGTTAAATAAAGATTTACCTTTATTAACGTCAAGGTCCTGAGAATGAGAAGAAAAGGAAAAAATTAATAGCAAAAAGAAGAGCATACTTTTGCTCTTAACATTTTTTAAAAAAAGAAAGTTATTAATAATCTTTAAAAGGTTGTTTTTTCTAGTTTCCAACAATTAAAAAATTGTTTGTTTTTTTAAAGATGTTAAAGATAATAAACAATTCCTATATTAGGAAAAAAAATAAAGTGAATTTTACCTAATTTTTATATAATTTAGGTATGTTGGTAATGCACAAAATAATGTAAATTTAAATTTTAATGAAAAAGGAATTTATATATATCATTTTTTTAGCTATTTCTTCTACAGTTTTTAGTCAGGATTTTAATTCTAAAATCAATGAAAATCCAAAATTTAAAAAACTATTAGAGCTTTCCAAAAAAGCTAATAATGAGTACTTTAAGTCTAATTATTTTTCAATACAAGTTTTCAGTGGCAATTATAAAAATGCTGATTCAATATTAAATTTTGTTAAAGGTGAATATTTAAATGATAGTATTTTTTTCTTTTTTGAAACCCCAAACTACAAAGTTCATGTTGGAAAATTTAAATCCAAAATTGAAGCTCAAAAAAGACTTAGGAATGTGTCAAAAGATTTTAAATCTGCTTTTATTTTAAAACCTAATGCTAAGATTTAATTTTCTTTTTTACTTCAAGTTCGTTAAAAAACTCTAAAGTATCTCCAATCTTGATATCATTATAATTTTTTAATTGTATACCACAATCATAGCCTTTAGAAACTTCTTTAACATCGTCTTGAAATCTTTTTAATGATGCTAATGTTGTTGTATTAATAACAATACCATCCCTAATAAGTCTTACATTAGATTTTCGAAAAGCTTTTCCATCTGTCATCATACATCCAGCAATTGTCCCAACTTTTGATATTTTGAATGTTTCTCTAATTTCTGCTGCTCCGGAAATTTCCTCTTTTAAATCTGGAGATAACATACCTTCCATTGCATCTTTTAAATCATTAATGGCAGTATAAATAATTGAATAATTTCTAATATCAACATCTTCTTTATCAGCAATACTTCTCGCATTTCCAGACGGTCTAACATTAAATCCAATTATAATT
>QOPZ01000031.1 GCA_003331885.1 Cryomorphaceae bacterium
ATACCTAAAATTATTGTATTGTAATTCAGCTTTACTAGATAAATTTAAACTATTAAAAACTATATAATTTAAATTTTCATTTTTAATAGTTTTATTATCAATTAAATCTCTTGTATCAGTATTTAGAAAGTTTGAGTTTTGTTTTTTATTACTTTTTTTTTGATTACAACCACTAATAATTAAGAAAAAAACTAGTAAATAAGTCCTCATATTAAACAAGTTATTAATTTGTTCCTGTACTACCAAAGCCGCCTGTGCCTCTATTGGATGAATCAATAGATTGAACATTTTTCAAGTTTATACTTTCGTGTTTTGCAATAACAAGCTGAGCGATTCGATCACCAGAATTTACAATAAAATTATTTTTAGAATGATTAATTAATATAACTCCAATTTCACCTCTGTAATCTGAATCGATTGTGCCAGGACTGTTTAAAACTGTTATTCCTTTTTTTAAAGCTAAACCGCTTCTAGGTCTTACTTGAGCTTCAAATCCAGTAGGTAATTTTATATATATCCCTGTGCTTACTAGTTTCCACTCACCAGATTCAATTATTATAGGATCATCAACAAATGCCATAAGGTCCATTCCTGCAGAAGATTTGGTCTGGTATTTTGGATTTGGATTGTTAGAGTTGTTTATTATTGAAATCTGCATTATGCAAATTTAACCTTTTAGTGCTTCAGCACCTGAAACTATTTCTAGAATCTCATTTGTAATTGCAGCTTGTCTTGCTTTATTATATGTTAAAACTAATTCATCCTTAAGCTCGGTTGCATTATCCGTTGCTTTATGCATAGCTGTCATTCTTGCACCATGTTCACTAGCAAAAGAATCTCTTAAAGCTTTGAATAGTTGTATTTTAAGAGATTTAGGTACAAGAACACTAACAATAGATTCCATTGATGGTTCAAAAATATAGTCTTGAAGAATCTCTTCACTTGAGTTATTTACTATAGGTAAGAATTGTTCTGATTTAATAATTTGGTTAGCCGCATTTTTAAAACTGTTATATATCATTTCAACATGATCATATTTTTCATCCGCAAAATCTTCAATTATTTTATCTACAATTAAACTAGAACTATCATATGATAAGTCATCAAAAATATCACTGCTATTTTGAGAAATAGTTTCTGTTTTAGAAAGAATATCATTTGCTTTTTTCCCAATAACTATAAACTCAAATGATGCAGAAGAAAACCTTTGGTCAGACATTATAGTTTTTGCTTGTTTTATAATATTAGAATTGAATGCTCCACAAAAACCTCTGTTGGAAGCAATAGCTACAATTAAAACTTTTTTAACTGGTCTTTCACTTGCTAAATAAGAAATACTAGAGCTTGAAATAACATCAGAAAAACTAGCCATCAGTTCATTTAACTTCTCAGAATATGGCTTCATAGCTGTAATAGCATCCTGTGCTTTTTTTAGTTTAGCAGCTGATACCATTTTGATTGCACTAGTTATCTTCATTGTTGAAGTAACTGATGAAATCCTATTTCTTATTTCTTTTAAGTTTGGCATTTATTCGTAAGAAGCCGTTAATTCTGAAGCCACCTTTTCAAGAGTTGAGGTAATTTCATCAGTTAATTTGCCTTCTTTAATTTGATTTAATATTTTTTTATACTTAAGATTTAATAACTCAATAAATTTCTTTTCAAATTCTTTTACCTTTTCTACAGGAACAGACTTAAGTAAATCTTTAGAGCCTAAATAAATTATAGAAACTTGATCCTCAACTTTAAAAGGATCATTTTGTGCTTGCTTTAATATTTCAACATTTCTCTTACCTTTTTCAATAACACCTAAAGTTACAGGGTCAAGATCTGATCCAAATTTTGCAAAAGCCTGCAGTTCTCTAAATTGAGCTTGATCAAGTTTTAATGTACCTGATACTTTTTTCATTGATTTAATCTGAGCAGAACCTCCCACCCTTGATACAGAAATACCTACATTAATTGCAGGTCTTACACCAGAATTAAAAAGATCTGACTCAAGAAATATTTGTCCGTCAGTAATTGAAATAACATTTGTTGGAATATATGCAGATACATCTCCAGCTTGAGTCTCAATTATTGGCAGTGATGTTAAAGATCCTCCACCCTTTACAATAGGCTTAAGTTCTGCAGGAAGATCATTCATGTTTTTTGCAATACCATCATCATTAATCACTTTTGCAGCTCTTTCTAAAAGTCTAGAATGTAGATAAAATACATCTCCAGGATAAGCTTCTCTTCCTGGAGGTCTTCTCAATAATAAAGAAACCTCTCTATACGCAACTGCCTGTTTAGAAAGATCATCATATATAATTAATGCAGGCCTACCAGTATCTCTAAAAAATTCTCCAATTGCAGCTCCGGCGAAAGGTGCATAAACTTGCATTGGTGCAGGATCTGATGCGTTAGCTGCCACTATTGTTGTGTAGGCTAGTGCTCCTTTTTCCTCAAGAACTTGAGCAATTGCAGCAACAGTTGAGGCTTTTTGACCAATTGCTACATAAATACAATAAACAGGTTCTCCAGCATCAAAAAATTCTTTTTGATTTAAAATAGTATCAATACAAACAGTTGTTTTACCTGTTTGCCTATCTCCAATCACAAGCTCTCTTTGCCCCCTTCCAATTGGTATCATGGCATCAATAGATTTAATCCCAGTTTGAAGAGGTTCGTTTACTGGTTGTCTATAAATAACCCCAGGAGCTTTTCTTTCAAGGGGCATCTCATACATTTTACCTTCAATTTTTCCTTTACCATCAATCGGTTGACCTAATGTATTAACAACACGACCAACAACCCCTTCTCCAACATTTATTGAAGCAATTCTATTAGTCCTTTTAACTGTATCGCCTTCTTTAATTTCTTTAGATGGACCTAACAAAACGACCCCCACATTGTCCTCTTCTAAATTTAAAACGATTCCTTCCATCCCGTTATCAAACTGTACTAACTCTCCATATTGAACATTTGATAGGCCGTACACTCTTGCAATACCATCTCCTACTTGTAAAACAGTTCCTACTTCATCTAAAGAGGGGCCAACCTTTGAGCCTGTTAATTGATTTCTTATTATCGCTGATATTTCAGCGGGCTTAATATTTGCCATAATTTATTGTATTGATATGTTTAAAAATTCTTGTTCTAATTTTTTTAATTGATTTTTAAAGCTTGCATTGTATTGCAAATCTCCTACCCTCAAAACAAATCCTCCAACTATTTCTTGGTCAACAACATTTGTTAGATTTACATTTTTAGAAGTCAATGCTTTAACTTTATTTTCAATTTCTTCCATTTTGGATGAACTTACTGCTGAGGCAGTTTTGAGAATAACCTCTTGATTGCCAACGTGTTTATTGTATATTATAGTAAAACTATTAGAAACATCATCAAATAAATCAATTCTTCTGTTTTTCATTAATAATTTTACCATATTCTTGCTTAGATTATCAAGGTTGTCAAATATGTTATTAAGAGTAGCTAATTTATCACTGTCTTTAATGACTTTACTGTCTATAAAAATCTTTAACTCTTGAGATTCTTCAAAAGTTTTTTTAACGAACATCATATCATTAAATACAGTTTTTAGCTTTTCATCATTATCACATGATAATAATAAAGCTTTGGCGTATCTAAATGCTACTCTATTATAATTCATTTTAACTTAACGTCCTTTAATAATTCATCTACAATCTTCATCTGTTTTTCATTGTCAGAAAGCTTTTCATTTAAAAGTTTTTCCGCAATTTCAATTGAAAGTCCAGCAACTTGTTTCTTAATTTCAGAAACAGCAGCATTTTTTTCATTTCTAATTGCTTCATTGGCACTTTGGATGATTTTTCCTGCTTCTTTTTTTGCCTCGTCTTTAGATTCACTAATAATTGTGTTCTTTAAATCTCTAGCTTCTTTTAAAATTGAATCTCTTTCAATTCTAGCTTGTTTCATGATTTCTTCATTATCAGCTTGTAATGATTGCATCTCTTCTCTTGCTTTTTCAGCAGATTCAAGAGCATCTTTAATTCCTTCCTCTCTTTCATTAATTGTATCTAAGATTGGCTTCCAAGCAAATTTTTTCAACAAAAAAATCAAAGACAAGAAAATTAAAGAGTGCCAAAAAAATAGCCCAATTGAAAACTCTTCTAGTAATTTTTCCATAATAAATAAAATTAGAATTACTCCAACTTTTTTGAAGTAAGACTGTTAATTAAGTTTAAACAGCAAATAAAGCTACAAAGCCAAATCCCTCTGCTAATGCAGCTAAAATAAGTGCTAGAGTTTGAATTTTGCCATAAGCATCGGGCTGTCTACCGATAGCTTCCATAGCTCCTTTTCCTGTTAAGCCGAGTCCAATTCCGACTCCGATTGCGCAAAGTCCTGCGCCGATAATTGCTGGTATTTCCATAATAAAATATAATTTAATTTAAGTTTAACATAATTTAATTTTAATGTTCATGCTCTTCATTTGCAAATCCAAAATATAAAGCAGACAAAATAGTAAAAATGTAGGCTTGTAAAAGCGCTACAAAAAGTTCAATAATCATTAATAAAAAGGCAAGAACAAATGAAAGTGAACTGCCAATCCAATTGTAAAATATAAACATAAGCCCTATTATGCTCATGATTACTATGTGACCCCCTTGCATATTAGCATACAATCGAATCATTAGAGTAAGTGGTTTTATAAAAACCCCCAAAAGTTCTATTGGTGCTAAAATAAGTCTAATGGGCTTAGGCACCCCAGGCATCCAAAAAATATGCGCCCAATAATTTTTATTGGCTGTGATATTTGTAATAATAAAAGTAAGGAGCGCTAAAGAAAAGGTAATTGCAATATTTCCAGTAACATTAATTCCAATAGGGGTTAGACCTAATAAGTTTAGGAACAATACAAAAAAGAAAATAGTCAATAAAAAACTCATGTATTTCTTATAATTCTTCCCAATATTTGGTCTAGCAATTTCGTCTCTAACATATAAAACTATTGGCTCAAAAAATCTACCCATTCCTTTTGAAATCCCTTTATTGGTCTTATAAGATCTAGCCAAGCTTATGAATAACCATAGCATAAATAATGCTGTAAAAATCATAACTACAACGTTTTTGGTTATTGAAAAATCTATTGGTTTTTCATTCAATAATTTATTAGAATCGTCGTAAATAAATGTTCCTTCGCTATCAGTTTTATAGATTCTATTTTTATCATAATACATTCTGTAGTAGTTTTCATTGCTAGTGACTACTTTTTTACCGTGTTTGAATTCTGATGACATAAAAAACTTGAAGCCATTGTCATAAAGAATTACTGGAAGTGGTATTTCAATGTAAACTTTCTCTCCATTCTCTTTGGTATATGATGCAATACCAAAACTATGGGAGTCCTTTAAGTGATGAGCTATATATTCCTTAATTTCTTCTTTAATTCCTCCTTTTTGTTCAGGATCTTTTTCGATAGAATAAGCGCAAAGATTTGCACTTAGAATTAGTAGAGCAGAAAGAAAGAATTTTGCAAAATTCATATGAGAATATCAGCAATAATAAATAATGCCGCAAAGTTAAGATATTAACTCAAAAAATAAAGCTATTTATTTAATTTCTTTAACTGTTTATAAACAACAAAAAATGCAAGTGCAAAACCAATTAAAGACATAATTAGTGTAAAGTTTATTTCTAGATTGTAATGCGAATCAATCCATTTACCAATTCTTGAGAAAATGAATATAGTAATCCCCATTTCAAAGCTGATTAATGCAAATGTTGCTAATGTACTACGCCGTTTTTTCAGCTTCTGATTTTTTATCGTTGACACTATTAGTTTCAACAGCTTTTAATTGTTTGCCAGTTTTCATAACAATTGTTGCGTCAACTTGAGCTCCTTCTTCAACAGATAGTTTAGCGGTTGTGATATCTCCTTGAATGTAAGACTCTGACATAAGAGATAATGTTTCTGAAATCTGAATCTGACCTGAAATTGATCCTGAAACATCAGCATTAGAGCAATTTAATTTTCCAATAACTTTTCCAGATTTACCAATAACAACTTTTCCTGTTGTTGTTATATTACCTTCCACAATACCATCAATTCTAAAGTCAGCTTTTGAAATAATATCACCTATAATTTTTGTAGATGATTCTATTACATCTACTGAGGGGGAAGAAAAAAATTTATTATCAGCCATAACTTATTAT
This sequence comes from Cryomorphaceae bacterium, assembly GCA_003331885.1. Taxonomy (GTDB): domain Bacteria; phylum Bacteroidota; class Bacteroidia; order Flavobacteriales; family Flavobacteriaceae; genus Eutrophosalina. The sequence goes on from QOPZ01000031.1 coordinate 6,184, forward strand.
TTTATTATATCTAATGTTTTAAAAATCAGCATATTAATATACTGGGGGGTCGAAATTACAAAATATTTATTGTTTGACAAGTTTTTGTATTTCTTTATTGTTTCTTCAAGCCTATATCTTGCTTCGTTTTTAGATTTAAAATTATAGAAAGAAATTAGGCTATATCTATTGTCATACTTAACGAATTTAAGTTTATTGTTATTTATGTTTTCTGGATCGTCTTCATTTTTAACAACTATAAAGGACACATATGTTTCATCTTTTATAGATAAAGATTTTTGATTGATATAGTTTTCAATTAAGGGTGTTTTTTCAACTAATGAATTAGACATTTCTGGAAACATTTGAATTAATTCTTTTAAGGACTTTAAATAATTTTCAATCCCTTTAGACTTTGCTTCAATGTCAGATTTAAATAAAAGCAAATCATACCTGTCTTTTCTTTTTGATAATAGTGGTAAAACTGAATCAATAGACTTAATAACTTTATTCAGCTTTTTATCACTTAAATTATTTTTTAAGCTATCCATGTATTTGTTAAATTCGATTTTATTTTCATATTTATTATTTAGCAACATTTTAGCATAAATTGAATTTGGATAATTTTTAATAATTAGATTCTTTATTTTGACTGTTTCTTTTTCATTTTTTAATAAACCCGAACTAAAAATTCTATATAGATAATATCTGCTTTGAATATATTCAGAGTCCTTTACTAAATCTTTATCTATATTCAAAAATGAATCTAATGAGCTTTCAAAATCATCGAAATACTCAAACAAGTAAAGTCCTTTTTTAAAATAGTTTGTGTTTAATATCTTATTTAAACTATCTATTTGATTTTCTGAAAATTGAACAAAAGTTTTTGATTCGTTTGAGCCAATATTATTGCTTTCTTTGACGATATTAATTGGCTTAGATTCTGTTTGGTTACTAAAATTATTAGTTGAAAAACGCCAATTATCAGCTCTGTCTCTTTTTCCCCAAGTTCTAATGAACTGTTTCTGCCCGTTATTAATTGCAGTTCTATTATTAAAATAAAAAACTCCCATTACATTTAAATTATTATCTCTTACTTTAATTTCTAAAGTATTTGGTTCTTGAGGCTGATTTAATACGTTTTCTAAAGCCTCTTGATCTAAACTATTTAAGTATAAAAGTGAGTCAATTAATTTGTTCTGTTTTTCTAAATCTGTTATTATGTTTAGCTTTTCTCTTTTTTTATTTAAAGTGAAGAATGTTTTAGAAGAATTATCTGTTAGGATAATTACGCTGTCTAAATAACTATTGGCATTTAAATAGTCCTTTTCAATTAAGTTAATATTAAATAATTCATAATAGATATTCTTTTCTAAATTTTCATCATCCTGATTTTCTTTTAATGCATTTTTTAATAGGATTTTACCTTTAATTAAGTCCTCTTTAATTATAAAATTTTTTGCGTAATAGTAGTTTATTTTTCCTTTCGAAAGGTAGTTTCTTGGTTGATTTAATTTCTTTTTAAAATAATCACTGTCATAATCATTGTTATTTATCAAGCTTATTTTTAGTTCAGTGTCCAAATAAATGTCAGAAAATTTTGAAGCATTTATATTAATTACATCTTTAAAATAAGTAGAGGCAGAATCTTTTTCTTTTAATGATAGAAATGTTTGTCCAATTATATATTTATACCTCCTCAATTCATCTTTGTCTATAGAATTCTTAAAAGTGTTTTTTAAAGATTCAATTAATTTATTGTAATCCTTCTTTTTGTAATAAACTTCTGATTTTAAGGAATATAATTTTTGTTTAGATTTATTTGAAATTGTATCATCTTTTAAGAGCTTGTTGACAGATGATATCGCAGTATCAAACTGTTCTAAATTAATATTAATTAAAGTTTTCCAATAGAATGCTTCTATCCACAATTCTGATTTATCATTTTGTTTGATTAAATAATTAAAGGCTTGCAAAGCGGAAATATATCTATTATCAAAAAATCTTGATTTACCTAATAATAAATATGCCTCATTAATATATTCGCTTTCTAAATTATTATCACCACCCATTTTCTGAATGACTTTTATCGCCTTTTCCTCAGATTTTAAAAAATTTTTGGTTGGATAATCTGGTAATGAATTGGTGATGTTATTTTCTTTAATTACTGGCAAAATTTCCCAGAAATTTTCTTTGTAAGAATCTCTCAATTGATTTATACCTTCATTTAGAAAAAGCTCTCCATTGTATAATATGTTATACTTTGATGATATAGACTTATAAGCATTACAAGAACTTAAAAGTATTAGCAATATTGTTATTTTATTATATCTGAACATTTTTTTATAAATCTATTATTTTCATAATATTGCAAATAGAATGCCTCATAATACAAAAATAACTTTAATTATAGATGGAGAGAATATGAATTTCTCTATGGATAAAGATAATAATATCCTAGATGAAGCTCTAGCTAATGGTCTTGATGTTCCATATTCATGTCAAGGGGGGGTTTGCACGACATGCATGGGTAAATTAGAAAAGGGTAAAGTAATAATGGATGATGATCAAATGCTTTCGGATGAAGAGATAAATGATGGATTAATGCTAACATGTATATCAAAACCTGATTCTGATGAAATTGTTATAAACTATGATGATGTCTAGTTAGCTCTCGATTATATTATTAACTCTACCTAGAATCTCCTCAATACTAATTGATCTCATAGCGTTTTCATACCCTTTTATGGTTTTATTTCCATAAATGGAGTTTGGAATTAAAGGGAATTTTTCTCTGTCAACACAAAACTGATTTTCTAATTCTGAATTAAAAGTAGTAAAACCTGCATATGGATGTGTCAATCCCCATAAGGTTATCACTGGAACATTATATATAGATGCAATATGCCCATTAGCTGAATCCATTGATATCATGAGGTCTAAATTGGAGATTAGTGAAATTTCATTTTCAAATCCTTTCAAAAAATCACATGAATAAACATTTTTAAAAACACTTGACCATCTGTTGATTGTCTCCATCTCTAATTTTCCAAATCCAAAGAGAAATACAGTGTGTTTTTCTTGAATGTAAGAAACAATTTTTTGCATTAAATCTAATGGATACATCTTAGCTATATGTTTGGCAAAAGGCGCTATTCCAACCAATTTACCTGATTTAATATCAATGCTATTTGTATCTAAATTAAAAACTTTTGATGGTGGATAAATATGATCTTTTGTTAAATCAATGGAAAATCCTAGCTTATTAAAAGCTTCTTGATATAGGAAATGAATAGGTGTTAATGGCTTAAATATCTTATTTTCTTCTCTGATAAGAGCTTTTCGTTCTTTTCTTTTTTTATCAATTACAGAAACTTTAACAAAAAATATTCTAAATAAAAATGTAACAATTTTTGTTCTTAAAACTGAGTGAAGATCTACAATTTGTTTTGGATTTATTTTTCTTAAATCAGAAAAAAGTCGAAATAAACCTAAAAAACCTTTGTGTCTTTTTTTAAGATCAATTTCAAACGTTTCAACATTATTAAACTCTTTAAAAAAAGGGGTGAACTTAGGACGCGTAACAAAAATGAATTTATTTTCAGGATATTTTTTTTGTAGACATCTAATTATAGGAATAGTCATAACAACATCACCCATTGATGAAAATCTTAGAATTAATGTTTTACCATTAATCATCTTTTGAGTATAACTCTGGATTTAAAGACTCATCATTATACATTTTCATTTGCTTGTATGTTGATATTATAACGCTTCCGTTTGAAATATTTTCTAATAATTGGTCAATTGCTTTTGATAGATTTTCTCTTTGAGTTAAAAGACTATTGAGTTTTTCTGAACATTTTTTTCTATGCTCATGAGAGGCAGATTTTCTATTAGCCTCTTCGCTCATGTGATATATCTTTAGGGATAATATAGATAATCTATCTACGGCCCATGCGGGTGTTTCAGTATTTAATGTTGCCTGCTTTGATGGTGAAGAATTTGAATATTCATCAAAAAAATAATCATCTAGTTCCTCAACCATATCAGTTCTATCTTGATTACTAGAGTCTATTCTTCTTTTAATTTTTAGAGCTTCATCAGGGCTAATATCAGGAACTCTAATTATATCTTCTAGATGCCACTGTATGGTATCTATCCAACATTTATCATAAATCATTTTATTAAAAGAATTAGAGCTATTATAAGGATTACTTTTAATAGCATCAACATAATCTTTTAAATGATAATCGTCAATTACTTGCTGAAATATATAATTACAAGTTTTACTTATTGACATAATGAAAATATTTATTTAAATATATAAACTATAATTAAAATTAAACTAAATTTGTTCAGTGGAATTTAAAGATTTATTTGAAGCTATAGAGTTCTTATTTGTTGAGATTTTATTTATTCCTTTTGATTTTATTCGGCTTGATATTTCAAGTTGGTTAATTCAAAATGGAATCAACTTTACATTTATGTTAGTAATTTCTGCGGCGCTTCTATATTGGACTTTAGAGCTTATTAAGTACGACAAAAAAGGTGAGGAGAAAAAGGATGTAACTGCTCATTCATTTCTATAAGTCAAAGCCAATATCTTTTCTAAAAATCTTTCCATCAAAATTTATATTTTCAATATTTGCATATGACTTTTTTAATGCCTTATTCATGTCTTTATCAGATGATACAATAGATAATACTCTACCGCCATTAGTTACTATTTTATTGCTTATTAATGCAGTTCCAGCATGAAAAATAATTGAATCCTTCACGTTTTCTAAACCTGAAATCTCAAAACCTTTATCATATTTTTCAGGATAACCACCAGATGCAAGTACAACATTTGTGTAATATTCAGATTTAAATTTTAAATCGATTTTATCTAAGGATTGATTACAGCATGCATTTAAAATTTCCATAAAATCATTTTCAATTCTTGGAAAAACAACTTGAGTTTCTGGGTCTCCCATTCTTACATTATACTCTATAACTTTTGGAAATCCATCTACATTAATAAGACCAATAAATATAAAACCTACATAATCAATATTCTCTTTGATTAATCCGTTAATTGTAGGTATAACTATTTGATTTTTGATTTTATCTTTAAGGTTGATGTCTAAAAAATTGACTGGCGAAACAGACCCCATGCCACCCGTGTTCAATCCTTTATCTCCTTCACCAATTCGCTTATAATCCTTAGCATAAGGTAAAATTTTATAATTAATACCATCAAAGAGAACAAAGCATGACATTTCAATACCGTTTAAAAATTCCTCAATAACGACCTTATTTGAAGATGATCCGAACTTAGAATCAATTAACATTTCTTTTAAATTACGTATTGCATCCTTGACGTTATCAACAATAATAACACCCTTTCCTGCAGCCGGACCATCAGCCTTTAAAACATAAGGTGGAGTATTATTTTTTAAAAAAAGAATCGCATCATCAATTGAAGATTTATTAAATGATTTGTATGCGGCAGTTGGAATATCATTTCTTGTCATAAAAAGCTTAGCAAATTCTTTACTACCTTCAAGCTGCGCACCACGCTTTGATGGGCCAATAACATTTACGTCAGATATTTCTATATCATTTTTAATATAATCGTATATACCATTAATTAATGGTATTTCTGGACCGACCAAAACCATTTTGATATTATGTTTAATAATTGATCTTTTAATCTCTGAAAAATTATTAACGTCAATAGAAAGTGATTTGGCTATTTCTATAGCCCCAGGATTGAAATTAGTAATAAACAAATTCACTTCATGGTTAGAATTAAAAATTTTCCAAGCAAAAGCATGTTCACGAGCACCAGAACCAATAATTAATAAATTCATAACAACAAAAATATAAGAATATAGCAAAAGATAACTTTTTTTTATAAAATTTAATGATTCACTGTTAAATAAAATATAATTAAATAAAATAATTAAAAACAATAAGTTTAAGTGTTTAATATATTGATAATCAGTGCTCTAATAATAGAATACAAAAAAATGAACTATTTAAAAATAAAAATTTTATATATTT
>QOPZ01000032.1 GCA_003331885.1 Cryomorphaceae bacterium
TTATGTCTGTTTTTGGCATCAGATTTGTCAAATTACATAACGGGACAGGTCATCAATGTTGATGGCGGTCTTTTAACTTAAATTAATTAATTAAATAAATATGGAAAAATACACTAAAATTGGATTACCGGCATTAATAGGTGCATTGGTAATATTTGTCTTTGCTATTAAAACATTTGTAAATATTGGATATGGTGAAGCTGGAGTTTTGTTTAAGACTTTCGGAGGCGGTGTTGTTACTGACGAACCACCATTAGGGGAAGGTTTAAACATTGTAATGCCATGGAATAAAGTTTACATATATAATGTTAAGCAACAAGAAGTATTTGAAAGTAAGATGCAGGTTTTATCATCAAATGGTTTGGATATATCTCTTGATATTTCAGTACTGTATCAGCCTAAAATAGCTGAACTTGGTCTTCTACACCAAACAAAAGGTTCAAATTACTTAAATGTTGTAATTATTCCATCACTAAGAGCAGTTGCAAGAAGTGTTGTAGGTAAGTATACGCCAGAACAACTCTATTCAACTAAGAGAGACGCAATTCAAAATGAAATTTACGAACAGTTAGGTTCAGACGTAGACGCTCAACATGTTCAAATTAATTCTGTCCTGGTAAGAGACGTTACTCTTCCTGCAAACATTAAAGCAGCTATTGAAAGAAAGTTAACACAAGAGCAAGAGTCTTTAGAATATGTGTTTAGATTAGAAAAAGCTAGACAAGAAGCTGAGAAATTAAAAATTGATGCTGAAGGTAAAGCAAATGCAAACAGAATACTTAATAGTTCTTTAACATCAAACATATTAAGAGATAAAGGTATTGAGGCTACATTAGAATTATCAAAGTCACCTAATACCAAAACAGTAATTATTGGTTCTGGATCTGATGGATTGCCAATTATTCTTGGAAACCAATAGATAATTTAGATTATATCTGATAAAAACCCGTTTTTAAACGGGTTTTTTTATTTTGTAGATCATAAAATATTCTCCTCTGAATTACTGGTTAGATTTTTTTATATATTTACAAAAAAATTATAATTGGCAAAATCTCAACAAACATTCAATAAACTCGAAAGAGAAAAGAATAAAGCAAAAAAAAGAGAAGCGAAAAGAAAAAAAATGGCTGCTCGTAAAGAAGCCAGAGCTCGAGGAGAGATTAAACAAGATGAATTTGTATATGTAGATTTCAATGGTAATTTCACTGATACACCACCAGATCCTGCAGAAAAAGAACAAATAAGCCTTGAATCCATAATCATCAGTCCTACAAAAAAAGATGAGGTTGATGATAGAGTCAATGGAAAAGTTACTTTTTATGATGATGAAAAAGGCTTTGGATTTATTAAAAACCCTCTTAATCATGATTCATACTTTTTTCACTTTAGCGAATGTCCTGATCAACTAACAGTTGGTGACAAAGTTGAATTTGAACTAATTAGAGGTGAAAAAGGAATGAATGCAGTTAAAATAATAAAAACCTAAATGAATCATAATATATATTATGTTAAATTATAGATGAAAAGAAAGATATTATATACCCTATTGATAATTGTTGCAATATTTCTTGCTTATGCAGCATATGTGGTTAACAATCCCGTTAGTCCTTTGGAAACGGTTACTCTAAATGATGATTCTGAAGTCTCTATAACTTATAGTAGACCATTTAAGAATGATAGATTAATATTTGGAAATGCCTCTGATGAAGCCTTAGTTCCCTATGATGCTTATTGGAGAACTGGCGCAAATAGACATACTTACATAGAAAACAAAATAGACCTAAATATAGATGGTAATACTTTGTTTCCTGGAAAATATTCTATTTACACAATTCCAGGCGAAAATGAATGGGAAGTTTATTTCAATACTAATGTTAATTATTTTGGAGTTTCAAGACCAAGTGAATCTGATGATATTATATCTATAAAGGTTCCTGTTATTAATTTATTAAATGGTGTTGAACAATTTACAATTGAATTTGAAAATGATTCAATTTTTAATTACATATCATTAAAATGGGATTTAACAAAGGTTGTTATTCCTTTCAAGTAAAATGACTTTTAAAGTTTTTTTTAAGACCATTGCCTACATTACAGGAATATTTATAGTTTTTTTAATTTTTTCTGGAATTTCTTATCTAATAATAGACTCTTTAAATAAAAAAAACAATTTGATGGATATTGGTGAATATTCTCCTGCTTCTACTCTAGTTGTTTCTGAAACACAAACTTATAAATCAAAATTTCCATTTGTTGATGTGCATAGTCATCATTGGGACATGCCAGTTAAGGATCTTTCAAAAATAGTGAAGGAAATGGATAGCTTGAACATGGGATATATGATTAATTTAAGCGGTTCTGGATTTGGTGTTTTCTCTGGAAAACAAAAACTAATGGATATTAATCTTACAAAGTCTTTGCAAAACGTTAAAGAGAATTATCCGAAAAGGTTTGGAGTTTTTCTAAACTTAGATTTAACAAAAATAGATGATGTTGATTTTAAAGAAAATAATATTAAATATATTAAGGACGCTGTATCACAAGGAGCTATAGGATTAAAAATATATAAAAATCTTGGTCTAAATCTAAGGGATTCAAGAAATATCCGTGTTCCTGTTGATGACGATAGACTATCTCACATTTGGGAAACATGTGCAAAATTTAATATTCCAGTACTAATTCATTCTGGTGAGCCTAAAGCTTTCTTTGATCCCGTAAATAAATACAATGAAAGATGGTTGCATGCTAGAGAAAAACCTAACAGTTTTAGACCAAGCGATAAATATCCTTCTTTTGATCAAGTTATGTATGAACAGTATCAGCTATTTAAAAAGCATCCTAGAACAACTTTTATAAATGCTCATTTTGGATGGTATGGTAATGATTTAGCTAAATTATCAGAGCAACTTGCTGAACTGCCAAATGTTTATGTAGAATTTGGAGCTGTTATAAATGAGCTTGGTCGACAACCAAATACAGCAAGAAGATTCTTTGAAGATTATCAAGATAGAATCCTTTTTGGAAAGGATATTTATAAGATGGATGAATATTACATATATTTTCAAGTTCTTGAGACTGATGATGAGTACATTGAATATTATCGAAAAAGACATGGTTTGTGGAGGTTATATGGAATGAATCTTTCAGATGAAATTTTAAAAAAGGTATATTTTGAAAATGCTCTAAATATTTTTCCAAATATTGACCCAAATCTTTTCAAATAAGTTTTATTTTTAGCCCATGATTATAGGAATTCCTAAAGAAATTAAAGAAAGTGAACATAGAGTTGGTATGACTCCCTCTGGTGTTCAAGCTTTAATTCAAAACGGACATGCTGTATATGTTCAAAATTCTGCTGGTCAAGGTAGTGGACATTCAGATGATGATTATTTAAGTGTAGGTGCTAAACTTCTAAAAAATATTGAAGAAGTATATGATATTTCTGAAATGATAATTAAGGTAAAAGAACCTTTAAAAAGTGAATATTCATTAATAAAAGAAGGTCAAATTATATACACATATTTCCATTTTGCATCATCTTTAGAACTTACCAATGCTATGGTAGATAGTAAATCTATATGCATTGCATATGAAACCGTTGAAAACTATGACAAGTCACTCCCACTCTTAACTCCAATGTCTGAAGTTGCTGGAAGAATGGCAGCTCAACAAGGAGCTAAATTTCTCGAAAAACATCAAAAAGGTTGTGGTATTTTACTAGGAGGAGTTCCTGGAGTAAGCCCTGCTAAAGCTATTGTTCTTGGAGGTGGTGTTGTAGGAACTCAATCAGCTAAAATGTTAGCCGGATTAGGAGCTGATGTTACTATTTTAGATATAAGTCTTGACAGGCTCAGAGAGCTAGATGATATAATGCCTAAAAACGTTAAAACCAAGTTTTCTAATCAGTATAATATTAAACAGGAAATTCAAAACGCTCATCTAGTAATTGGAGCAGTTCTTATTGCTGGAGCTAAAGCACCTAATCTAATCACTAAGAACATGCTTAAGGATTTGAGAAAAGGTACTGTTTTAGTTGATGTTGCAGTCGATCAAGGAGGTTGCTTTGAAACTACAAAACCAACTACTCATAGCTCTCCTACTTATATTATTGATGATGTTTTACATTATTCTGTAGCAAATATGCCAGGTGCTGTTCCTATGACATCTACTGAGGCATTAACCAATGCAACAATTGCCTATGCTATTGAAATAGCTAACAAGGGATGGAAAAAAGCGTGTAATGAAAATGAACCATTAAAGAAGGGTCTCAATATTATTAATGGTGATATTGTGTATAAGGCTGTTGCAGAAGCATTTGATCTGAACTACACTGAATTAAACATATAATAATGGCTAATATCCCATCTGTTGATTTAAAAAATTTTCTTTCAGATGATCAGTCACTCAAGCAAGATTTTGTTAATAAATTAGGTAAGGCATATCAGGATATTGGATTTGTAGCTTTAAAAGGACATTTTTTAAAAGATTCAGATATAGAAAACATATACAGATACATCAAAACTTTTTTTGATCTTCCAAATGATATAAAATGTAAATATGAGCTTGATGGCTTTGCTGGTCAAAGAGGATACACCTCTTTTGGTAAAGAACATGCTAAAGGAAAGAAGCATGGTGATTTAAAAGAATTTTGGCATTTTGGCCAATATCTAGATGATGATTCTGAATATTCTAAGCTTGGATATCCAAAAAACCTTATTGTAGATGAGGTTCCTGAGTTTAATGAAATTGGTAAAACTGTTTACCAATCATTAGAAAAAACAGCCATTTATGTTTTGAAAGCCATTTCTTTGTTTTTAGATCTTGAAGAAGATCATTTTGATAAATTCGTTCAAAAGGGAAATAGCATTTTAAGGCCCATCCACTACCCTCCTATTAAAACAAAACCTCTTGGAGCTGAAAGAGCTGCTGCTCATGGTGATATTAATCTTATTACTCTGTTAATGGGTGCTCATGGACGTGGATTACAAGTTTTAACTAATGACGGTGAGTGGATTGACGCAATAGCTGAAAAGGACGAAATAGTTATTAATGTTGGAGATATGCTTTCAAGATATACCAACAATAAATTAAAATCTACTATTCATAAGGTTATTAATCCCCCAACGGAATTATGGAAGAAGTCTAGATATTCAATTCCTTTCTTTCTTCATCCAATTGGAACTATGAAACTAAATGTATTAGAATCTTGTATTGATGATGAAAATCCAAAGAAGTATGATGATATTACCGCTCACGACTTCTTAATTCAAAGACTAAAAGACATAGGTGTTTTATAATGAAAAAATTAACTTCCCTTGAGGATTTAAAGTCACTTATCCCAAAAGATTATAAATCTGAAAACATAATTAAATCAAAGTCTAATATTAAAAAACAAACCCTAGAGGCACATTACTCTGTAAAAGGTAGAGCTGGTACACCAGTAATAATTTTAAAAGGTTTTTCCGGTTTAAAAAAAGAAGATCTAAAAAACCTTGCTAAACCCATCAAAAATAAGCTAGGTATAGGAGGAAGTATTAAAAATGATGAGATCTATTTCCAGGGAGATAAGAGAGATAAAATCATATCAATTCTAGAATCACAAGGACATTCAGTTAAAAGAATTGGGGGTTAGGAGTTAAAAGAAGAAGATATGCCTATTCTTAAAATTCATTTTTTCATTTTGTTGTTGTATTTAGCTTGTAACTACTCTCTAATTCTATATTTTTCAAAAAATTAAATACCTGTTGATATATGGTATCTCTGTAAGATGTAATAGTAGCATAGTGGTCTTTACCTTTCATTTCGAATAGCGTAGCATTAGGAATTCTTCTAGCTGCATTTTGACTAAACGAAAATGGCACATTAATATCTTTAGTTCCGTGAATAAGTAAGGTAGGAATAACTATTTCCTCAAAGGGAAAATTATCTAGATTCGCAAATTGAAAAGAATCATTCTCAAAACCGTTAATGATTGATTTTTTTGGAAACATTCCATTTTTAAGATACCAATTCATTTCTTTTTTCATTTCCTTATCAAATGTTAATGAGATGGCTTTAAAAAACAGCCACGTAACAAAATCAGACATCATTAATTCACCTAAAGGCTCCCATTTTTCAGAAACGGCAGCATACAGTATCAAGCCTGCACAGCGTTCAGGGTAATCTAAGGCAAATTGAATGCTTGAAGGTCCGCCACCAGATGAACCAAAGACATACACAGAGTCAATTTTTAATTTGTCAAGTAAACTTTTATACAAGGCCGCCTGTTCTTTTGGTGTTTTTCCTGAGGACAATGGAGTTAAGTAGTACCCTGGTCTAGAAACCCCTACTGTAGTATAACCTTCTTTCATAAACTTCCTTTCTTTTGAAACATGTACACTTCCTGGCATACCATGAATCATTAACAGATACTTATCAGAAGAACCATTTACATCATATTCTATTTGTCCATTCTCAGTGTTCATTAACTGAACCTTAGGTAAATTATTAATGGCATCTTTTTTCCAAAAAGAAAAACTAATCCATAGACCTATTATTAGTACTCCTAAAAGGCTTAGAGTAATTACAAAAAATCTTTTAATCCAATTCATTGTGTTTCGTTTACTTGGTTTTCTAATCATTTTAAATCAAATATTCCCATAATTAGTTTTTTCATTTTTTATTCACTGATTGGTGTATGTGGAATCATTCCAACTATTTTATGATTTCCATTATATTTTCTTAATATATATGATGTGCTTCTTTCACTAGCGCCCATAATTGTACTGTCTTTTAAATATCTAGTGAAATTCATTTCAATTATAGAAAGATTTTTATCAGATTTAAAATGCTCCCATTTGTTTCTGATTGAATATCCGTAATTATTAGAATCTAAGGTTTCAAATGCTGAGATTAAGAAATCTTTAACTTCTTTTTCTGTATTCATAACCACAGTACTATCTTGGTTATATAATACAAAGGGAACCCCATAAATATCATTTACTATTTTATCAAAATCACCATCACTCCAATACTCAACATAATTTGTGAATGTTTGCTCAATTGTACTATCTACCTTTAAATCACTTTTTGAATCACAGGAAACAAGTGTAATAAATAGTAATAGTAGAATTAGTCTTCTAACCATCATGTTCTCCAATTGAGGAATTACTAAACAACAAATAAGCATAGATTGCAAGACCTATCAATGCACAAATCCAATAGACTGAGTTGTTTCCCGATGTTATCCCTACGATATCAAGAGTAGCTTCAGCTGCTATAAAAGCAAAAAATGCTACAACTCTATTTGAATAAAAAAGTGATGAAACTCTTTTGTAGTAAGTTGCTAGTGAAAACCATAATACAGGTATTAAGGAAAGAATTATAACAAAAACCCATATAATTGATATATTTTGAGAAAACCAAGCCATTGGTCCAATTTCCATCATTTCTTCAGCAATTTTAAGACCTGCCTCTTCCCCTATTGTATTTGACTCTGCCATACTCATTCCATTAGCATTTGCAAAGTCTATATCCATGTAGTTAAAAACTATTGAGCTAAACATTGCAATTGTAATAACTATAAATGGAATTGAAAGTACTATACTAAATAATGTTCTTAATATAAATGTTGAACCACTAATGGTTCCATTAAATGCAAAAAATCTTTTCATGTTAATTATTTCTTTTATTAAACTTCTCTTTATCGTATTTATCTAATCTGTTAAAAAGAACATATATTACTGCACAAACAGCAATTAGAATAGGAATTAGGATTATAGCACTCCACATATTAATCAGAGATTTTTACTGCAGTACCGTATGCTAAAATCTCGCAAGCACCTTGCATAACAACAGAAGTCGTCATTCTAACATTAATAACAGCGTCAGCACCTAGGTTTTTAGCATCTTCAACCATTCTTTCAACAGCTTGTTCTCTTGCATAAGCTTGTAGTTTGGTGTATTCTTCGATTTCACCACCTACAACGCTCTTTAAACCAGCCATTAAATCTCGGAGAGCATTTCTTGCTCTAACAGTAGAGCCTCTAGCTATACCTAAGTTTTCACTAATTTTTTTATTTGGGATGTATTCACAAGTAGATAATATCATATCTTAAATTTACAAAATTAAAACCATTTAATTGTTTCTAAATCATTAGCTATTAAGAAATCATTACACTTTTTAAAATGATTATTTCCAAACCAAAAGCCCTTATTCGCACTTAATGGTGAAGGATGTCCACTTTTTAGTACTAAATGATTGTTGTCATGAATGAATTTTTCTTTATTTTTTGCATAATTACCCCATAACATAAATACAAGATTCATTTTTTCTTTGGATATTATTTTAATAACATTTTCAGTAAACTCTTCCCATCCAATATGCCTATGAGAGCCAGGAAATTTTCTTCTTACAGAAAGAATAGAATTTAAAAGTAAAACACCTTGATTTGACCAATCGGATAAATCACTATTTGTTCTTTCATTTTTAGTAAAACTTGTGTTTAATTCTTTAAAAATATTTTTTAGTGAAGGTGGTTTTTCAACTCCATTATCAACAGAGAAACATAATCCATTTGCTTGATTTTCACCATGATATGGGTCTTGGCCAATAATTACAACTTTAAGTTTATTAAATGAACATTCATCAAATGCTCTAAATAATTTACTTCCTGGCGGATAGCAAACAAACTTTGAATATTCTTCTCTTGTTTTTGAAGAAATATTTTTAAAATAATCAGTTTGAAACTCTTTTTCTAAAACTTTCTTCCAAGATTCAGAAATCCGAATACTCAACTTTGAGTCTTTTGAAATTTTGATACAATCGTAGAAACCGTAGCATCACCTGTAATATTTACAACCGTTCTACACATATCTAATGGACGATCTACGGCGAAGATTAGTGCTAAACCTGCCTCAGGAATACCTGCCTGAGCTAAAACAATGACAAGTACAATTATACCAGCACTAGGGACTGCAGCAGCTCCTATTGATGCCAATGTAGCTGTAGAAATTATGCCCAATTGTGCTGTAAAACTTAAATCAAGTCCAAAAGTCTGTGCAATAAAAACAGCTGCAACTGCTTGATAGACAGCAGTTCCGTCCATGTTTATTGTTGCTCCAATTGGTAGAACAAAGCTTGATACCTCTTTTTCAACGTTTAAATGGTTTTGTACTCTATCCATCGTAACAGGAAGTGTTGCAGCACTTGAACTAGTTGAAAATGCTACTAGTTGCGCTGGAAGAATTGCTTTTAAAAAAGAAATTGGATTCCTTCCAGTTAGAAGTTTAACTATTAAAAGATATATTATTACCATAAGTGCTAAACCTAAAAGTAGTGTTAATGAATACATTAATAGACTTTTTAAGAGATCTGCATTAGGAGCTTCAACAATTAATGCGGCTAATAATCCAAATACACCATATGGAGCAAACATCATTATTAGGTCAATTATTTTTAAAACAACCTCATTAAAGGAATCAAAAAAATCTTTAATAGGTTTCGCTTTATTTGGAGGAATCAGAATCATTGATATTCCAAACAGAATTGAAAAGAAAATTACTTGTAGCATATTCTTGTTGTCCGATGCAGCTGCAACAAAGTTTGACGGAACTAAATCTACTAAAGGCTGTAGTGGTCCAGAGTTTTTATTTTCAGCAGCAGCAGATCTTTTCTTCTCAGCATCTGAGTCATATGCTTGAATTAATTCACTTCGTGTTTTTTCAGAAATTGATTCACCAGGTTTAATGATATTCACTAATAAAAGACCTACAGAAACAGCAATAACAGTAGTCATCAAATAAGTTGTTATTGTAATACCTCCCATTGATGATAGTTTAGAAATATCTTTTAGGTCAGACACACCTTTAATTAATGATGCAAGTATTAACGGAATTGCTATTAGCTTTAATGAGTTTATAAAGATTGTTCCAAAAGGTTTAATCCAGTCTGAAATAAATACTCCTCCTCCATTCACATTACTCATTATGAAACCAAATAAAACTCCTAAAGCCATTCCAATAAGAATTTTCCAATGAAGGGATAGTTTTTTCATTACTTCTTTGAGTTATTAATTAATATGTAATCTAGCATAACTAAAGCAGCCATTGCCTCAACGATTGGCACTGCTCTAGGCACTACACATGGGTCATGTCTTCCTTTTCCTTTTATTGTTGTCTTTTTTCCTTCAGAGTCTATACTTTCCTGATCTTTCATTATAGTAGCTACAGGTTTAAATGCTACATTAAAGAATATATCCATTCCATTACTGATTCCCCCTTGAATTCCACCTGAATTATTTGTTTTTGTTGTACCATCAGAATTTATAATATCATTATGATCACTTCCTCTCATTTTTGTTCCAGCAAATCCACTTCCATATTCAAAACCTTTAACAGCATTAATTGATAGCATTGCAGCTCCTATTTCTGAATGTAGTTTTTTAAATACAGGTTCTCCGATTCCAACAGGTGAGTTTTTTATTACACAGCTTATCACACCACCAACAGTATCACCATCTTTTCTGACTTTTATAATTAAGTCTTCCATTTCTTTTGCAGTTTTTAAATCTGGACATCTAACGATATTTTTTTCAATATTATCAAAGTCAATATTTGTATGAGATTTATTGAGTGAAATGTTACCAACAGACGACACGTATGCGTTAATTTTTATATTACCTAATATCTGTTTAGCAATTGATCCAGCAACTACTCTGCAGGCAGTTTCTCTAGCAGAGCTCCTACCTCCTCCTCTGTAATCTCTATTGCCATATTTTTTTTCATACACATAATCTGCATGGGAAGGTCTAAATGATTCTTTTAAATGATTGTAGTCTTTAGATTTTTGATCTTTATTTTTAATTATAAATCCGATTGGTGTACCGGTTGTTTTTCCTTCAAATATTCCAGATAAAATTTCTAGTTTGTCATTTTCTTTCCTTTGAGTAACAATTCTAGATTGCCCTGGTTTTCTTCTATTAAGATCCATTTGTACTAAATCAACATCAATAGATTTTCCAGATGGACAACCATCAATTATCCCTCCAATGCTGTCACCGTGAGACTCACCAAATGTTGTTACTGTAAATAAATTTCCAAAAGTATTACTCTTCATGGTGATGCAAAAATAAGTTTAAAATTTAAATTAAATCTATTCCCAGTTCTTAAGTTTACTAGTTTTACCTATTCCTGGATTAAAAGTATTGGTTGGATCAAGATCTTTATAAAAATCTTTTAAAGTGTTTTTTGCATGATATTCGTGACCAACATTGTGTTCTGATGGATATTCAGCTCCTCTGTTATCATATGTTTTGAATAGTTTTTCTTTAGCTTTTTTAGGATCAACTCCTTTTTTTATAATATAGTTTTGGTGAAGTACATGACAAAATAAATGTCCAT
>QOPZ01000033.1 GCA_003331885.1 Cryomorphaceae bacterium
TCGAATAATCCGAACGAAATAAGAGAAGATAGACAAGCAAGGAGAAAGGAAAAATACAATACTTCAAAAGAAGAAGTTTTAAATAGTGACGAACTTGCAAATAGAAATAGACAAGTTGGGGCTAATGTGTCTCAAAAGCAAAATATTATTGAAACTGTGGTTAGGGAGAATAGAAAGATTGGAAGAAATGAAAGGGTTAAAATTAAAAATATTCAAACTGGAGAAGTAAAAGAAATTAAATATAAACAAGCTGAGCCTTTAATTAGCAAAGGAAATTGGAATATAATTGAAAACTAAAATCAATGAATATCTTATTAATTGGTCCATTTCCACCCTTAAGAGGTGGAATTTCAGATTTTAATAATGAGCTCTATAAACAGCTAAAAAAAAGAAATAGCATTCATCTTCTAACATTTTCAATATTATATCCCACTTTTCTATTTCCAGGAAAGAATCAATTTTTTGATAATATTAAGAATGGTAACATAGAAAAAATTAACCCTTATAATCCCATATCATATTATAAAACTTACAGGTTTATTAAAAAAATTAAACCTGATTTAATAATAACAACTCATTGGAATCCAATTTTTTCAATTTCATATTCATTAATAAATCGTTTTTCATCAAAAAAAATCATAAAGTCTGGTATTTTACATAACATATACAGTCACGAAAAAAATATATTTGAAAATATTTTTTTAAATTTTTATTTGAACTCATTAGATAAGTTAATCACTCTTTCAGATTACACATCCAAACAAATTCAAAAGAAAAATATTAATTGTAAATCATTATTTCATCCAATTCCAGAATTAAATCAAAATTTATCTGACAGAAATAAAATTTTAAAAGAAAAAAATTTAGATCCAAATAAAAAATATTTATTACACTTTGGCCTTATTAGAAAATATAAAGGTCTTGATTTGTTGATTAAATCCTTTAAAAAAGCAATTGAAAAAGACAACATGATTCATCTGATTATTGCTGGGGAGTTTTATGATGATATTAAAAAATATGAAGAATTAATATTAAAACTTAAACTTAAAAACAACATCACAATTGAAAATAAATTTATAAAAACAGAAAATATTTATAAATGGTTTTCAGCAGCTGATTTTATCATGCAAACCAATACTAGTGCAACTCAAAGTGGAGTAAGTTCTCTATCAATATATTTTGAGAAAATAATGATAACAACAGCTGCAGGTGGAATTAATGAAACCTTAAATGAAAATAACTCTTTTATTTGTGAGGCTAACACAAGGTCCATAAGTAATAAAATTTTGGAAGCTATTAAATCAAATTCAAATAAAAAGATTGATGAAATAAGAAAACTAAAGAAAAAGTTAAATTGGAACAATTTTACTAAACAAATTATAGAATTCATAAAATGACAAGATCAATTTTATATACAATAATTTTCTCTTTTTTATTTATTTCATGTGACAAGAGTTCAAATCCTAATGTTTTAATTTTTATGACAGATGACCAAGGATGGGGAGATTTAAGTATTCATGGAAATACAAATTTAAAAACACCAAATATTGATAGTTTCTCAAAAAATGGAGCATCCTTTTCAAGATTTTATGTTAGCCCAGTTTGCGCGCCAACTAGAGCGGAACTACTTACTGGAAAATATTTTGTTAGAACAGGCGTAAATGGAGTTACGAGAGGATATGAGAGAATGAATACTAACGAAAAAATTATTTCCAATTATTTTAAAGAAAGAAATTATTCTACTGGGCTATTTGGAAAATGGCATAATGGATCTCAGCCACCATATCATCCAAATTCAAGGGGATTTGATGAGTTTTACGGTTTTACATCTGGTCATTGGGGTAATTATTTTGATCCTATTTTGGAGAGAAATGGTGAATTAGTCAAAGGAAAGGGCTATATAAATGATGACATTACAAATAATGCAATTTCTTTTATAAAGAGTTCAGTTAAACCCTTTTTTACTTTTATCTCTTACAACACACCCCACTCGCCTATGCAAGTGCCTGATAAGTATTCAAAAGAAAAAAAAGTTATTCTTAAAGGAAGATATTCCGAAAGAGAAAATATAGAAAAGACAAAAGCAGCATTAGGGATGGTTGAAAATATTGATGAAAATGTTGGAAATATTATTAAATACCTAAAGGAAATTGGAAAATATGATGATACTATTATTATTTTTCTGAGTGATAATGGACCAAATGGAAATAGATGGAACAATGAGTTTAAGGAAAGAAAAGGGAGTACCAATGAAGGTGGCGTAAGAGTTCCATTCTTTATTCAATGGCCAAAAAAAATTAAACCAGGGATAAAAATTAAACAAGTTACTAGCGTTTTGGATGTATTTCCCTCGTTGATAGACTTAATTGAAAATACTACCAACATAAATTTTGATGGGAAAAGTTTCAAAAAATATATTGAAAATCCTGATTTATTTGATAATCAAAGAAAAGTATTTTCGTTTTGGAATAATAGGTTGAGTGTAAGAAATAATGAATATATATTGGACTACAATAATAATTTATATGACTTAAAAAATGATCATAGCCAATATTATGCTATTAATGAAGCTAAAGTAAATGAATTTGAAGAATTAAAAGAAGCTAAAAGAATTTGGAAAGAATTAATTAATGAAATAATTAAACAAAATAAACGAAGACCTTTCACAGTTAATTATAAAAATTCAAATTATACACATCTACCAGCGAGAGATGCTGAAATAACAGGAATATTACAAAGATCGTCAATACACGCTAACTGTTCATTTATAGATAATTGGAAAAATTCTGATGATTACATTTATTGGGATATAGACGTTTTAGAAAATGGAACTAAATCTGTTGACTTATATTACACATTACCAAAAGAAAGTGTTGGCACTGAAATTGCTTTAGAGTTTGAAGATCAAATAATAAAGAAAACTATTGATGATTTTCATAATCCTAATTTAGTAGGATTTGATAAGGATAAGATAAAAAGAATTGAATCCTATACTAAGGATTTTAAAAAAATAAACATTGGTGAAATGAGTTTTAAGAAAGGAATAAGTAGACTTAAACTCAAAACTACAAGTATAAAAGGAAATAAATCGATAGACTTTAGATTATTAATTTTAAAAAATAAAGATGAAAAAAACTCTTAGTGTTCTATTAATAATATTTTTTGTTAAGTTAAACTCACAAGACGTGAAGGAGGCATATTTTGCATCTGGTTGTTTTTGGTGTGTTGAATCAATTTACGAAAGTTTAATAGGTGTAGATAAAGTAGAATCAGGTTATTCTGGTGGTTTTACTAAAAACCCCACTTATTATACTGTTTTAACAGGGAAAACTGGACATGCTGAAGCTATAAAAGTTTATTATAATTCAGATAAAATTAGTTTTGATGAATTAGTAAAAGTATTTTTTGGATCACATGATCCAACTACTCTTAATAGGCAAGGACCTGACAGAGGAACACACTATAGATCAATAGCATTTTACAACAATGAAAATGAAAAGAGAATTATAAATGAAGAAATCAATCGTTTATTAAAAAATAAAACTTACCCAAAAATTGTTACAGAAGTAAAAAAGTTTGAAAAGTTTTATATAGCAGAAGATTATCATCAGGATTATAAAGAAAAAAACCCTAACAACGCCTACATATGGAATGTTTCTGTTCCTAGAATAAATAAGTTTAAATCAAAATTCTCAGAAATTTTAAAACAATAACTAAGTTTTTGTAAAGTATTTTAATAAACTGTAAAACATATAGCCAGAGGCAATACCATATACTGCACCAAAAATAATATCTAATGGAAAATGTACTCCAATGTATATTCTGCTGTATGAAACAATAAGGGCCCAAATAAATAAAACAAAAGAAAGTTTTCTATAACTCTTTTGGGTCATGAAAAAAATAAATGTTGCAAATGCAAAGCTATTAGCAGCATGAGCTGAGAAAAAACTATACAAACCACCACAACTCTCCTTAACAACTCTAAAAAGATCTATTAAATTAGGATCGTGACATGGTCTCAGCCTTTGAAAGTAATCTTTAAATAAATTACTTGATTGATCTGTAAAAGTTATAAGTAAAATTAAGACTAATAAAAAAGAAAACGTATTTCTATATGTAGGTTTTATGTCATAGTAGGAAAAGCCAATTTGTATAAAGTTTTCTCTTTTTCCAGTTAAAAGCAATATTAATGAAAATAAATACAACCAGATCCAAGTATCTTTTTCTGAGATGTATAACCAAACTTTATCATAAGATATGGAACCTAAAGAATTTAAGAAAATAAAAAGTGATTGATCTAAGTCAAGTAAAAAATCCATTATTTGCCTTATAGACCATATTTATCAAAAAGATACACTAAAGATGCAATTGCCGATGAACCCATCTCTAATTCTCTTTTATTAATCGCGTCAAACGTGTCAATCTCTGTATGATGATAGTCAAAGTATCTTTGTGAGTTAGGTCTTAAGCCTGAAAGCACATTATTATTCTTTTTGAGATTCGAAATATCAGCTCCACTCCCACCTTTGATGAATACGTTAATAAAATATGGGGCAAATAGTTTTTTCCATTCTAATAATCTTAAGAAATTTGAATCATTACAAGTAAATGAAAATCCTAAAGGTCTAAATCCACCTGCATCAGATTCAATTGCAAAAATATGATTAACGCCTTCTTTATCAGCAATTTCTTTATACTTTAAAGATCCCCTCAAACCATTTTCTTCATTCATAAATAATACAACTCTAATAGTTCTTTTTGGTTCATAACCAATACTTGTAAATAAATTTATTAAATCCATTGAATGAACAACTCCAGCTCCATCATCATGACTACCATCTCCAATATCCCATGAATCTAAATGGCCTCCGATTAAAATAACCTCATCAGGAAAAGTTGTTCCTCTTTTTTCAGCAATTACATTATAAGATTGAACATCAGGCATTTGCTTACACTGTTGTCTTAATAAAAACTTTAAATCAGGTTTTATTTTTAATAAACTACTCAATTTATCTGCCCCTTTTGTACTTATAGCAGCTGCAGGAATTCTTTGACTTAATGGTAAAGCTCCATAGGTTAATCCTCCAGTATGTGGATAATCATCTGTTCTAAGGGTCATTGATCTAACAATAACACCGATTGCTCCATATTTTGAAGCTTCCATAGCTCCCAAAGCTCTTTGATCAACTGCAGTTCCATAAGCAGTAAATGTTGTAACAAACTTCGGATCCATTGGTCTATTAAAAAAAACTATTTTTCCATCAATTTTTTCTTTTCCCAATTTTTCTAATTCTTCTAAAGACATTACTTCAATAACATTTGACTTAATTCCAACAGAGGGAGTAGCTACTGAACCTCCAAGAGCAGCAACTGGGACGTCAAATGTAATACCAGGTTCTGTTTCAATAAGTGCAAATTCTTTTGGACCTCTTACCCATCTTGGTACCATAACAGGCTGTAACCATACCTTATCAAAGTCCAGTTTTTCTAGTTCACTTTTAGACCATTTGACAGCTAAATCAGCTTCATATGATCCAGATAATCTTCCCCCAATCTCATTTGAAAGATAATCAAGCCACGTATAGGCTTTACTTTTTGTAAAACCAGCATCAAAAACATTCTTTATAAATAAGTCGTCTTGAGAGAAGCTTAGGTTAAGGAATAAAAAAGAAAAAATTAAAACTATATTTTTCATATTTATTTGCCTGAAAATTTAACAATATCTTTATCTGTAATCTGATCTGATTCAGTTAATATTAATAATCTTTCAACAACATTTCTTAACTCTCTAACATTACCAGGCCAGTCAAATGATGAAAGTTTTTTAATAGCTTTTTCATTAATAGTGATGTTTTTCTTATCATATTGAGCAGAAATTAGATTGATAAAAAAAGAAATAAGGTCAGGAATGTCTTCTTTTCTATCATCTAATTTTGGAACATTTAATTCTATAACTGAAATCCTATGATATAAATCTTCTCTGAAAATATTAGATTCAATTAATTTCTTAACATTTTTATTTGTTGCAGCTATTACCCTAGTATCAACATAAATATCTTTTTCACTACCAACTTTTTGAATTTTATTTTCTTGTATAGCTCTCAAAACTTTTGATTGAGCAGACAAGCTCATATCTCCAATTTCATCAAGAAAAAGAGTACCATTATTAGCAGCCTCAAATTTACCTGTTCTATCCTTGTGGGCAGATGTAAAAGAACCTTTAAGATGACCAAAAAGTTCACTTTCAATTAGTTCTGAAGGGATTGCAGCACAATTAACCTCAATAAAAGGTCCGTCACTTCTTAAGCTGTTTAAATGAATCTGACGAGCTACCAACTCTTTTCCTGATCCATTTGGACCAAGTATTAAAACCTTAGCATTCGTGGGGGCAATTTTAACAATCAAGTCCTTTAAATCAGATATTTTTTTAGATTCACCAACTATCTCGTATTTACCTTTTTTAGTAGAACTTTTATTTTTTTTAATTCCAGACTTAACAACTTTGGCTTTTAAAGCTCCTCTAACAGACGTGAGTAAATTATTTAAATCAGGTGGTTTCTCAATGTAATCAAATGCACCAGTTCTCATTGCTTCAACTGCAGTTTTTAAATCACCATGACCAGAAATCATTATAACATTTATTTCTTGATTAAATTTTTTAATAAAATTTAAAACCTCAATACCGTCCTTTTTTGGCATCTTAATATCACAAATAACCAAGTCATAATTATTGATTTTTATTTTAGCTACAGCATCTACTCCATCTGCCGCTTCATCAATTACAAATTTTTCATTTTCTTCAGATAGGACTTTTTTAAGAACTCTTCTTATAGCATCTTCATCCTCTACAATTAAAATTTTAGACATATTATTATATTATAGGCTTAAAGTTAAGAAAACATATCTTTAACCTTCTCGAAGAATGATTTATCATTTTTATCAGGATTAGGTTTAAAGTGTTCACTATTATTCATTTCTTCAAAAAACTCTCTTTGCTCTTTATTTAAAGTTTTAGGAGTCCATACATTAACATGTACCAATAAATCACCTGTACCATATCCATTAATGGATTTTAATCCTTTTCCTCGTAATCTTAGTATTTTTCCAGATTGAATTCCAGCCTCTAATTTAATTCTAACTTTTCCATTGACAGTATCAATCTCTTTAGAGATACCTAATACAGCATCCGATATACTTATGTAAAGATCGTAATGAAGATTATTGCCTTCTCTTTTTAAATTATCATCATCAAGTTCATTTATTAGAACTAATAAGTCACCGGCTATACCATCAGAAATAGCATCATTTCCTTTTCCAGCCACTCTTAGCTGCATTCCATCTTCAACACCTGCAGGAATTTTCACTTCAACTGTTTCTTCGTTTAAAATTTGGCCATTTATATCTGATCCTGGCGGTCTATTGGAAACAATTTTTCCAGTACCTGAACAATTATCACAAATGGATGTTGATTGCATTCTACCTAGAATAGTATTAGTTACTTTCATAACTTGACCAGTACCATTACAAACATTACAAGTTGAGTATTCAAGTCCTGGTGCTTGAACTTTTCTTTTAACTTTAATTTTTTTATTAACTCCATTAGCAATCTCTGATATAGTTAATGAAACTTTAATTCGTAAGTTGGTTCCTTTAGATCTTCGTTGTGATCCACCACCAAAACCTCCAAAACCTCCAAATGCACCGCCAAAAATATCTCCAAATTGACTAAAAATATCGTCCATATTCATTCCTCCAGATCCAAACCCGCCTGCACCATCAAAAGCAGCATGACCAAACTGATCATATTTAGATCTTTTATCAGAATTTCCCAACACTTCATATGCTTCAGCTGCTTGTTTAAATTTAGCTTCAGCTTCTTTATTCCCAGGATTTTTATCGGGATGATACTTAATTGCGGATTTTCTATAAGCCTTCTTTATTTCAGCGTCACTGGCAGTCTTATTAATTCCTAAAATCTTATAATAATCTTCTTTCATTTGAATTAATTTGCAACAACTACTTTTGGGTATCTTAATATCTTTTCTCCAAGAACATATCCTGATTCAACAATATCAACAATTTTACCTATCATTTTTTTATCTGAAGCTTTAATTTGTGTTATAGCCTCGTGTTTCTCTGAATCAAAAACATCACCTTTATTAACATCAATAAGTTGAAGGCCATTTGACTTTAAAGTATCATGAAATTTATTATAAATTAGTTCAAATCCTTTAATTAAATTTTCATCATTAGATTTTTTAAATTCATTTAAAGCTCTATCCATATCATCCGCAATAGGAAGTAAAGAAGTCATAAGCTCACTTGAAGCGGTTTTAAATAAATCTAATCTTTCCTTTGCAGTTCTTTTTCTAAAATTTTCAAATTCAGCAAATAGTCTTAAAAACTTATCCTTCTCGTCATTAAGATTATCGTTTAAAGATTTTATTTGGTCTTTTAATGTGGGTGATTTAGATTTTGTAGATTTTTTTTTATTTGTTGCCATAATACTTCTATTATTTGGCAAATTTACTGCCAACATTTTGATTTTGACAAAATGTCATAGAATTATTTTAAGTTTTCCAGAGATTTATAAACAAATTTAAAACCAAGTTTTTGAATTTTGTTTGATGAAACTTTTTTATTTGAAGCAATCATATCGTGATAAAAATCTAAAATATTTAGAATTTTAAAAGGAAGAGTAAATAAATATTTTGATAGATTAAACTTTATAAATGGTTTTTTATATCTACTTGAAACAAAGTCTTGAAGCTTATTAAAACTAACTGGATTTGGAGAAACTGCATTAAAAATTCCTTCATATTTATTTTTTGCTATGAAATAAAACATATTGGCTAAATCATCTATATTTATCCATGACTGCCATTGATTTCCTCCATCGATGGTATTAACAATTCTTAATTTATTAAATTGAATTAATTTTTCTAAAATTCCTCCATTTTTACTTAAAACCAATCCAATCCTTAGTATTGAAACTTTTAATTTAAGTTTTTTAAAATCATTGGCTTTTGATTCCCATTTTTGAACAACATCAGCTAAATAAGATTTTATTGTAAAATCTGAACTTTCTGAATAAGAAATAGTTTGATGATTAGGGTAAATTCCAATTGCTGAAGCAGAAATAAGATGTTTTACTTTATGTTTTTTATTATTTAATAATTCATAAATGGTTGATAGAGAATTTAATCTGGAATTAATTATCTTTCTTTTCACTGATGGAATCCATAAAGAAAAAACAGAGCTTCCTGCAAGATTAATAATAACTTCAACATCATCTAAACATCTTTCATCAATTTTTTTAGATTTTGGATCCCATAAATAATACTTAATATTTAATGTTTTTGATATTTTTGATTTTCTAGATAAAATATTAATCTGATGTCCATTATTAATTAATAGCTTAGTTATTTGACTACCAATTAGTCCAGTACCACCAGAAATTAAAAATTTCATTTTATAAAATATTTATCAATATTAATCAAAGTTAATTTGTAATTTAACATTAATAAAATCTTAAAGTGAAAATCATACTATCAAAGAATTCTAAAATTGAAAGTGTTGACTTTGAAAACCTTGAATTTGGTAAGATTTTCACTGACCACTTATTTATATGTAAATATTCAAATGGAAAATGGAATGAAGGAAAAATTATGCCATATGATGATTTTCTAATTAGTCCATCTGCCAGAGTATTTCATTATGGACAAGCAATATTTGAGGGAATGAAATGCTTCAAAAGTGATGACGACGAACTTGTTCTTTTTCGTCCTGAAGAAAATTTTAAAAGATTTAATATTTCATCCGAAAGAATGGCAATTCCAAAAATAAAAGAAAGTATTTTTTTTGATGGTCTTTCAGAATTATTAAAAATTGATAGAAATTGGGTTAAAAAGGGAAGTGGAAATGCTTTATATGTTCGTCCATTTGTTTTTGCATCTGAACCATCAATTAATGCAAGTGAAGCTTTGGAATACATTTTCATGATAATCTGTTGTCCTTCTAAGTCATACTATGCAGATCAACAAATTAAGGTTAAAATTGAAGAAAAATATAGCCGTGCAGCAAAAGGTGGTGTTGGATACGCTAAAGCTGCTGGAAATTATGCAGCGCAGTTTTATCCTACATATCTTGCAAAGAAAGAAGGATATCAACAAATAATTTGGACTGATTCTAATAATCATAATTATATTGAAGAGGCAGGAACAATGAATTTGTTTTTTAGGATTGATGATAAATTAATTACATCACCTACTAGCGATAGTATTCTTGATGGTATTACAAGAAAAAGTATAATTGAAATTGCTAAAAACTTGAATATTGAAGTTGAAGAGAGACCAGTTTCAGTTGATGAAATAGTAGAAGCTCAATCAAATGGAAGTCTTAAAGAAATTTTTGGAACTGGAACAGCAGTAGTTGTATTACCAATTAAATCATTTGGATACAAAAACAAAGATTACTCTTTGTCTGAAATTACTAATTCTTATTCAAATATTTTAAAGGAAAAACTTACTGACATTCAGTATAATAAATCAAAAGAATACGAAAAGTGGAAATTTATTATTGCTTAAAAAACTTATCAAAATTTGGCTTAAAATAATTCGGCCCCTTAAGCACTTTACCGTCTTCTCTATAAATTGGCTTACCGTCCTTACCTAGCTTACTCATATTACTTTTTTGAATTTCATCAAAAATAGGTTCTATTATGTCCTGCATTCCATGTTCAATAATTGTCCCACATAAAATATAAAGCATATCTCCTAAAGCATCAGCAACTTCAATAATATCATCATTTTTTGCAGCATTCAAATATTCATTATTTTCTTCATTCATTAAATTAAATCTTAAATTATTTTTATCATTACCGAGATTAGCCAAAGGCTTATCACTGTATCCTAATTTATATGTATCATGGAATTCTTTAACGGAATTTAATTGTTTTTTCATTATGAATTTATATTTGAATTATATTTATAAAATTAAATAATTATGTTTACAAAAGGACAGCTTATTTTCGCTATATTTTTTGTTATAATTTTTACTGTTATAATTACTATTAGCTATCGAAAAGATTTAAAGTTTTTAAAAAATACATATAAAGGGGTTAGATGGGTTTTAATTGGTTTTATATTTTTCTTTTCTATTCTCTTAATATTAAAAAAAGTAGTAAATGCTTAAAGAAATAATTGCAGTTTTTGTTGGAGGAGGTATTGGAAGCATTCTAAGGTTTTTAATTTCAAGAATGAGTATTATTAATAATTCAAATTTTCCATTACCAACATTCATTTCTAATATATTGGGATGTATTTTTTTAGGATTTTTTTTAAGTTACTTTATTAAAAACAATAGTTC
>QOPZ01000034.1 GCA_003331885.1 Cryomorphaceae bacterium
TAAATAATCAGGGTGTAGAAAATAGCCCAATCTAGTGATACAAAATTTGCAGAAAGTCCAAGTCCAATTCCAGTGTCCATCCAAAATTGTTGAAAGCCAACTCCTTCAATTAAAGGAAACTGAAAAATTCTCCAAACAATACCATGTAAAACATAAGCGACTATTGCATTAGAGCCAAACACTAATCCAAATTTAATATTTGAATTATATTTTTTTTCATCAATAAGCCACATTGAAGCAGCTAAAATAATCATTGCAAGCCCAGAAGAATATAAAACATAAGAACTTGTCCATATATGTTTATTTATAGGGAAAATATAATCCCAAAAGTGAGCAACTACTAATAATATCGTTCCCCAAAAAAATAGCTTCGTGATTTTTTCAGAATCTTCCTTTATAATTTTACCACATAACATTCCTGAAATTCCACTAGCTATAGCAGGGATGGTGCTAAATAAACCCTCTGGGTCCCAGGTTTCTTGATACATTCTTCCTGGCACTATAAAGCTATCAACCCATGCTGCAAAGTTTTTCCCTGGCTCAAGAGTGCCTGCAGGATTTCCATCGAAAGGAATGAACATCATAAAGACCCAATATGAAATCAAAAAAGCTATCCCTGTATATAGTTGTGATGTGAAATTGGAATGTAAATAAAGTATAGAACAACCTAGGTAAACAAGTGCTATTCTTTGTAAAACACCAGCAACTCTAAGATTTTCAAAATCAAAATTTGGAAATAATGAAAGAAAGATTCCAAGCCCAAATATTATCAGAGACCGTTTAAAAATCTTAATATATATCGTTGATGATGGTTTTGATTTTAATTTACTTAAAGACAAGGTAATAGAAACACCAACTATAAAAAGAAAGAATGGAAAAACTAAATCTGTTGGGGTAGCACCATGCCATTCAGCATGAAGCAGCGGTGCGTAAACATGAGACCAACTTCCAGGATCATTTACTATTATCATACCAGCTATTGTTAATCCTCTAAAAAAATCAAGTGAAATTAGTCTTTTCATAATTTAATTTCCAATACCTAGTAAATCATTTATATCTTCACTTTCGTCTTCGATTTCTATTGGCTTAAGCTTTGAGCAGTCGATAACTATATCCATATTTTCAGGTTTATCAAAATCATCTGTAGAAACATTTAATGTTTCACTTTCATAACATTTTTTCATGAACAAGCCCCAAATTGGCAATGACATAGTTGCACCCTGACCGTATGCAATTTCTTCAAAATGGATTGATCGATCTTCACCTCCAACCCACACACCAGTTACTAAATTGGGAACCATTCCTATAAACCATCCATCACTTTGATTTTGAGTTGTTCCAGTTTTACCAGCAATAGCATTATTAAACTTATATGGATATCCTGTTACAACATTTTTATATACATAATTTCTTTCATCTTCAGGAATATCATGCCTTAGCCTTGCACCTGAACCAAATTTTGTAACACCTTCCAATAAATTCAGCGTAACATAGGAGGATTCTTCACTCAATACATCTCTAGTTTCAGGTTTATATTGATAAATAAGAGTTCCATTTTTATCTTCAATTCTTGTAACCATCACAGGCTTTACATATATCCCTTTATTTGCGAAAGCTCCATATGCGCCAACCATTTCATAGACACTTAAATCAGGTGTTCCCAAAGCAATTGCAGGTACATTTGGAACATTAGATGAAACACCCAAGCTTCTAGCTAAATCTGCAACTGGTTTTGGACCTACTTTATCGATAAGTTGAGCGCTAATAGTATTTTTTGAATTAGCTAGTGCATTACTTAAGGTTCTCATTCCTCCATATTTGTCACTTGAGTTTGTTGGACACCATGGTTCAGGATTGCCATACTTGTAAGGCTCAATGCAATGAATCATATCTGGGAAAGCATCACACGGAGATAGTTTAAGCTGATCAATTGCAGTAGCATATAAAAAAGGTTTAAATGTTGATCCAATTTGTCTTTTACTTTGCATTACATGATCATATTGAAAGTTCTTGTAGTCAATACCACCAACCCATGTCATAACATGACCATTTTGAGGATTCATTGACATCATGCCCGCTTGTAAGAAATGCTTATAGTACCTAATTGAATCAATAGGCTTCATGATAGTATCTATGTCACCATCCCATGAAAAAATAGTCATATTTGTTGGAATTTCAAATGCGTTTTCAATTTCCTCATTTGTTCTACCTAGTAATCTCATTTTTCTCCATCTTTCAGATCTTCTCATAGTTCTTTTCATAATGGACTCTTCTTGATCTTCATCTAAATCCCTAAAGGGAGCAGTTGATAATGTATCATTTTGTCTAAAGAATTCTTTTTGTAAATTTTTCATATGCTCTTTTACAGATTCTTCAGCATATTGCTGCATTTCAGCATTTACAGTTGTATAAATTTTTAATCCATCTACATATAGATTATATTTTGATCCATCTTTTTTTAGATTTTCTGATGTCCAGTCTTTCATAAACCCCCTTAGATAAGATCTAAAGTAAGTTGCCAATCCTCTTCTATGTGATTGTGGATTGTATTCAAGTTCAAGCGGAAGTTGTTTCAATGAGTCCTTTACTTTAGTAGAAATAAACTTATTTTTTTCCATCTGATTAAAAACTAAATTCCTTCTATTTCTAGTTATTTCTGGTCTACGAAACGGGTCATAGTATGAGGAATTTTGAAGCATTCCAACAAGCATTGCAGATTCTTCAACTTTTAAATCTTTAGGTTCTTTTGAAAAGTAAATGTTAGATGCTGATTTTATTCCGTCTCCATAATATCCAAAATCATAAATGTTTAAATACATAGTTATAATCTCTTCTTTTGTATATTGCTTTTCAAGTTCAACAGCAATAACCCATTCTTTAATTTTTTGAACAACAGCCTGAAAAATGTTTCGAGATCTTACACCAACAAAAAGTTGCCTAGCAAGTTGTTGAGATATTGTACTTGCACCTCCTCTAGTATTTAAAAAAACAATTGCCCTAATAGTTGCTTTTAAATCTATTCCAGGGTGACTGTAAAACCTTTCATCCTCAATTGCAATTAAAGCTTCTATAGTTTTTGGATTTAATTCATCATAATCAATTGGAGTTCGATTATCGTTAAAATAATATTTCCCTAGCACTTTATTATCAGATGAAATGATTTCTGAAGCAAAATTAGTTTTAGGATTTTCTAACTGTCTGAAATCTGGCATTTCACCAAGCTTGCCAGATGAAGCCAAATAAAAAACACCATAAAAACAAAAAATAAATAATGAAAAGAATAACCAAAAAACTACAACTTGGATTCTATATTTTTTCATTTATTTGATTTTTCAACGATTAATCCTAAATCAAAGATACCATCTAATTTTGTTTGAGGCATTATGCTATCTAAATATCTAATAGCATGTTTAACTTTTAAGTTTGTTATCCCTGAATCAATTTTAAAAAGTTTTTTTACTGAAATCTTACTGTTTTTTATAGAGGACATTTGAGCATCGTACCATTTTTTATCATCATTTTCAAATGAATAATTTATTGTGTCTACAAAAATTCTATCACCATTTTTCATTGATGAAATCAAAAAAATATTAGAGAATGGATATGAATTATCTGTTCTAAGTATTAAGCTTACATCAACTACTGATTCAGATGATTCAAAATTGAATTCAATTTCATTATTCTTATGCCAATTTCCATTTAAATTTTGAAAATCTAAGTAAAGAATATTTTCGTCCTTGCAAGAAATAAATAATATTAAAACTAAAATAAATGTTATGTAAAATTTTTGTTTGATCATTATTTAAATACTTTGTGTTTAAACCTCCCTTTCTTAAAAATTTTGTTGCTATTTTTTTTCCCTTTTCTTAACTTTTTTTGATCATCCACAGGTAAGCGATAAATTTCTTCACAATCAGTACTACAACATCCATTATATTTTATTCTACATTTTTCACATTGAATAAAAAGAAGATGGCAAGCTTCATTGTTGCAATTTACATGATCATCACATTTGCTTCCACATTGATGACATTTAGATATTATTTTCTGAGAAATTCTTTCAGACCTTCTATTATCAAATACAAAATTTTTACCAATGAATTTATTTTGAATATCTTGTGATTTAACTTGTCGTGTATATTCAATTATACCTCCATCTAACTGGAATACGTTTTCATATCCATTTTGCATAAGGTAGGCGCTAGCCTTCTCGCATCTAATTCCACCAGTACAATACATAAGGATTTTTTTATCCTTTTTGTGTTTACTATACTTTTTATTTATTATTGGCAATGATTCTCTGAAAGTATCAACATCAGGCAAATTTGCACCTTCAAAATGTCCAATTTCACTTTCATAGTGATTTCTCATATCGATTGCTATAGTATTTTTATCATTCAATAATTCATTAAACTCACTTGCATTAACGTGAATTCCATTATTTTTTAAATTATACTCATCATTTCCTAAACCATCTGCAACAATTTTATCTCTAATTTTAATTTTTAGTTTAAGAAAAGACTGATTATCATGTTCAATTGCAATATTTAATCTTACGTTTTTTAAGAATGAAATTTCGTCAAGAATTTTTTTTAATAAATAGATATTTTTTGCTGGTAAAGATAATTGAGCATTTATACCTTCATTAGCAATATAAATTCTTCCTAGAACATCAATAGAATTGAATTGCACAAATAAAAAATTTCTAAAAATTTCTAAATTTTTAATTAATTCATACTTATAAAAAGACAATGTAAACCTTTTTTCTCCTGCCTTTTCTATAAGTTTAATTCTATCTTTTTTACTAAGCTTATTATAAAGATCCATTACTATTTAAATCAGATAAAAATTCTTTACAAATGTAGCTTTTTTAAATTATGATTTTTATTAAATAAACTGTACTTTTAGTACTTTAAATTTAAAATTTCCTTTCATGGCATCAGACAAAGACTCAAAACTAAAAGCACTTCAATTAACATTAGATAGATTAGATAAAACTTACGGAAAAGGTACTGTTATGAAGATGGGAGATTCTGTTCATGAAGTAGTTGAATCAATTTCAACAGGATCTATTGGTTTAGATTTTGCTTTAGGAGTTGGGGGTTATCCTAGAGGAAGGGTAGTTGAAATTTATGGTCCAGAATCCTCTGGAAAAACTACATTAACTCTTCATGCAATTGCTGAATGTCAAAAAGCTGGAGGTATTGCTGCTTTCATTGATGCTGAACATGCTTTTGATAGATTTTATGCTCAAAACCTTGGTGTCAATATAGATGATTTAATTATTTCTCAACCTGATCATGGAGAACAAGGCTTAGAAATAGCGGATAACTTAATTCGCTCTGGAGCTATAGACGTAATAGTTATTGACTCTGTTGCAGCGTTAACTCCAAAAAGCGAGATTGAGGGTGAGATGGGAGATTCTAAAATGGGTCTTCATGCTCGTTTAATGTCACAAGCTTTAAGGAAACTTACATCAACTATAAGTAAAACTAATTGTACCGTATTCTTTATTAACCAGCTAAGAGAAAAAATTGGTGTAATGTTTGGTAATCCTGAGACAACAACCGGTGGTAATGCACTAAAATTTTATGCATCTGTAAGGCTTGACATTAGAAGATCTACTCAGCTAAAAGACTCTTCTGGTACTGCTAAAGGAAATAAAACCAGAGTTAAGGTTGTTAAAAATAAAGTTGCTCCACCTTTTAGAGTTTGCGAGTTTGATATAATGTATGGTGAAGGAATTTCTAAACTTGGAGAAATTATTGATATTGGAACTGAAGCTGGGATTATTGATAAAAGTGGATCATGGTTTAGCTATGGAGAAACCAAGCTAGGACAAGGGAGAGATTCAGTCAAAACCTTATTAAAGGACAATCCTGAGTTGTGTGATGAGTTAGAAAAGAAAATTTTTGATTTGCTTAATTCTGAGAAATAGTTGCTTCTAAATCATTTTTTAACAATCTAAATACTCTTTCTTTTAATTGCGGTTTATCTTCTTGCGTTAAACCTTTTGTTTCAATAAAGCTGTGAACATTAGCCCTTAGCTTACCTGGACTCCCCACAAAATAATTATAAGCAAAAAAATATGGAAATTTTCTTTCACAATCATAGAAACTCATAGGAACAATTGGAATTTGAAATTGTATTGCAAGGCTGAAAGCACCATTTTTAAATTCTTTTAAAATTACCCCGGGCTCAGGAATGCCACCTTCAGGAAAAATACAAATTGACAAACCTTTACTAAGTCTTTTAACTGATTTAGCATAGACGTCTTTTCTGCTTTGAGGATCATCTCTGTCAACAAGTATGCATACTTTGCTATAGAAATAACCAAATATTGGTATTCGATCCAATTCTTTTTTTCCAACAAATATGACTGGATGGTCACAAGCGGAAAGCATTAACATAATATCAATCATACTTTTGTGATTTGAAACAAGCATATAGCTTTTCCCTTTTTCAAATTTTTCCTTCCATTTAATAGATGGGTAAAACCCCATTCCATACATTACAGTATTTGACCATATATTTTTTGCTACCCAAAAAAAGTACGGATACCAACTTTCTTTCAATGAAAATAAAATTAAGAATGGAAAAGATATTACAATACCTATAAAAGCTAGAACGTAAAACCAAACGTTCCATATGCCTAATAGACAGATTTTTATAATTTTAAACACTGATCAAAAGTAGTTAATTGTTATTAATGTCTGTAAAACTATTACTTTTGTTTAGTATGTCAAGAATTTTAACCGGTATACAAAGTACGGGAACTCCTCATTTAGGAAATATTTTAGGTGCGATTATACCTGCAATTGAAGCCTCTCTAAAAAATACTGATTCGTATTTATTTATTGCAGATTTGCATTCTTTGACCCAGATTAAAGATCCCGAAGAATTAGCTAACAATACGTATTCAACTGCAGCTGCTTGGTTAGCATTCGGCCTTGATCCATCAAAAACAATTTTTTATAAACAATCAGATGTTCCAGCAACTACTGAACTTTCCTGGGTTTTATCTTCAATATTCCCTTATCAAAGATTAACATTAGCCCATTCATTTAAGGATAAATCAAGTCAATTAAAAGATGTTAATGTTGGACTTTTCACATATCCAATGCTGATGGCAGCAGACATATTATTATATGATGCAGAAATAGTACCAGTTGGTAAAGATCAGTTACAACATCTTGAGATTACGAGAGATGTTGCTATTAAATTCAATAATCAATATGGTGAAACATTAGTTGTTCCTGAATCTTCAATTAACGAACAGACAAAGTATGTTATTGGAACCAATGGAGAAAAAATGAGTAAATCAAAAAATAATATTATTAATATTTTTTTGGAAGAGAAGCTTTTAAAAAAGCAAATAATGTCAATAGAAACAGATAGCAAACCTCTTGAGTCTCCTAAAAATCCAGAAACTTGTAATGTATTTAAAATATATAGTTTACTAGCTTCAAATGAAATGATTGAAGATCTAAGATCAAAATATAAAAATGGCGGTTTTGGATATGGACATGCAAAAAAAGAATTATTAGATCTTATTTTGAATAAATTTTCTAAGCCAAGGGATAAATACAATTATTTAATGTCAAATAAAAACGAGATTGATCAAATTCTAAGCGAGGGATCTAAAAAAGCATCTAAAACAGCTAATCAAGTTATGGATAGAGTTCGTAAAAAACTTGGTTATTAATTACTACTTTTTTAATAAAATAGTTTAAATTTATTTAATGCAATTAGCCCAAGCAATTAATGTTTTACTTTACACAAATGATTGTGTCACAGTTCCTGGGTTTGGTAGCTTTATAGTAAATAAGTTTTCTTCTGTATATGACGAAAATAAAGGAAAATTTTATCCTCCCTCAAGAAGAATTTCTTTTAATTCTAAAATAAAAAATAATGATGGTTTAATAGCAAATCTAATTTCAAATAAACTTGGAATTGAATATAAAGATGCTGTAAAAAAAATCCATAGTCAGGTAATTAGTTGGAAAAAAAAGCTTAATAATGAACCACTCATTATTAAAAATATTGGTGAATTAAGCTATAATAATGATGAAAATATTGTTTTTAATCCTGACTTAGAATCTAATCACTTTTTAGGATCATATGGTTTGCCAAGTATATACCATAAAAAGAATTTAAAAATAGTTTCAACATATAATGATTCAACATTAAAAAAGTATAATGACCTTAAATTGAGATCAAGCAATAGAAAGGTCCCTGAATTTTTTAAGTATGCTGCGGCTTTCGTTGTAATTATGGTTTCAACAATTTTTTTAAGTAATGAATATGATAAGTATAGTTTCCAGCAAAAATTAATTGTCGAACAAGAAAATAGACAAAAAACAATTCAAAGGGTAGAAAGTGCAATTTTTGATTTTGGTTCAATCCCAGCTATTAAGCTTGAGCTTGAAGTTGAAGTTAGATCAAATAAATATCATATTATTGCAGGTGCGTTTGGAGTAAAAGCTAATGCAGATAATTTATTTAAAAACCTTAAGTTAAAAGGATATAATCCTACAAAATTGCCACTGAACGAAAAAGGACTTTTACCAATATCTTTTGATAGTTTTTCTAACAGAAAAGATGCGGTTATTGCTCTTAGACAACTTCAAGAAAATGAAAATAAGGACGCCTGGATCTTTATTTTAGAATAAAAATTTTCTAATGAAATCAAAATTTCCAGAAGAATCAAAAACTATCCAAACCGATTTTGTTTTACCTGCTGACACCAATAGCTTGAATAATTTATTTGGGGGTGAGTTATTAGCTAGAATGGACAAGGTAGCAAGTATAGCTGCCATAAAACATTCTGAGGAAATTGTTGTAACTGCTTCAATAAATAATGTTGCATTTGGCGAGCCTGTGCCCAATGGAAGTATACTTACTTTAGAAGCAAAAGTTTCGAGAGCTTTTAATTCATCAATGGAAGTTTTTATTGATGTTTGGAAACAAAACAAAACTGACAAAAAGAAAGTAAAAGTAAATGAAGCGATTTATACATTTGTGGCAGTTAATCAAAGGGGAAAGCCAGTAAAAGTACCATTGATTATTCCCCAAAGTGAATTAGAGCAAAAACGTTATGATGCTGCTCTAAGAAGAAGACAATTAAGTTTAGTATTAGCAGGAAAGATGGACCCGAGTGAAGCAACAGAACTTAAGGCAATTTTTGATTGATTTGAATTTTAGAACATATTTAATATTATCCCTTACTCTATTTCCATTTTTTGCATTTAATCAAATTAAATCAGATTATACTTTAAAAATCTTAGGAGTTGTTCAAGATGGTGGTTTTCCACATTTAGGAAATAATAAAACATGTTGTGAAAATATTAAACAAAATAGATATGTAACATCAATCATGTTGATTAACAATGAAAATAATGAATCATTTCTTTTTGATGCTTCACCTGATATTAATAAACAACTTAATTTTATGGGTAATAGGATTAAAAAAGATCTTAAAGGTATTTTTTTGACCCACGCTCATATTGGACACTACACAGGTCTGATGTATTTTGGACGAGAAGCTTTAAACTCCAAGCTGATTAACGTTTATGCAATGCCAAGAATGAAAAAATTTCTTGAGGACAATGGTCCTTGGAGTCAATTAGTATCGTTGGAAAACATTTCAATTAAAGAAATAAATAATAATGCAATGCTCTCTATTGATCCAAATGTTATTATTCAACCAGTTGAAGTTCCACATAGAGCAGAATTCTCTGAAACGGTTGGATATAAAATTTATGGACCAAATAAAACTGTTCTTTTTATTCCAGATATTGATAAATGGTATTTATGGGAAAAATCAATCATTGATGAAATCAAAAAAGTTGATTATGCATTAATTGATGCTACTTTCTATGACTCAAAAGAGGTTAATTATAGAGACCTTTCCGAAATTCCTCATCCTTTTGTTGTTGAAAGTTTGGAGCTATTTAATTCACTTGAAAATAAAGAAAAAAATAAAATATTTTTTATTCATCTAAATCATACAAACCCATTACTTAATAAAAACAGTGATGAATATAAACTTGTTATTAGTAAGGGATACAATGTCGCTGAAGAGGGAATGAAATTAAAGCTTTAAACTAGAGAAGCATTTAAATTAATTTCACAATTCAACGCCCCTGATATTGGACAGTTAGCTCTTGCATCTTCTGCTAATTCATCAAACTTTTCTTTATTAATTTGATCTACTTTTGCTTTTAAATTTAAGTCTACTGAAATTATTTTTCCATCCTCAAAAGTTAAAATTGCTTCAGTATTTAGTTCATCAGGACTAAAGTTAGACTCATTTAAAACAAAGCTTAATTTCATATTAAAACAACCTGCTAGAGCTCCTGCAATTAACTCCTCTGGATTTGTTCCCAACTCTCCATTATCATTTTCAAACCTTGTCTTAAAAGTGTAAGGCATATTATTGAAAGCACCGCTTTGTGCTGTTAAAACTCCATTACCATCAGCTCCATCACCTTTCCAAATTGCAACTACTTTTCTTTTCATATATTAAATTTTTTAATTAACGTATTTCTAATTTAATAAAATTTATCATGGCACTAAGTTTGAATCCATAAAATAAAAGACATGAACAAAATTATTATATTTTTCCTTCTATTATTTTTAAATATTTCTCATTCCCAAAAAATATATTCCACAGATTACAGCTCACAATCTGATATAAAAGTCTATGTTGTAAATTATGAATCTCAGGCAGATTTAAATGTTTTTAAAGTTGATTATAAATCTCAGGCAAGTGGCAACGAAGGCTTATGGTATTTTGTTGATTACTCTTCACAAGCTGTCAAGAAAATTTATTTTGTGGATTATTCTTCTCAGAGTGATTTAAAAATATATTTTGTAAAATATAAATCTCAAGCTGGATGGAAAAATAAGAGTAAAAAGTTTTTATTGTATTAATTAAAATCTTTTTCCAATTGAAAAACCACCTTTAAAAGCTGCTTGGGGTCTCAATGAAGTGATTTCCTGTCCAATTGTTGATGTTTCATCCTTGTTTAATAGAAATCTACCAACCCCTAAATTAATTTCAAATGTCCACCCTTTTTTATTTAGCCATTTTTGACCTA
>QOPZ01000035.1 GCA_003331885.1 Cryomorphaceae bacterium
ATAATACTTTAAAATATATTTTAAAAAATGGTAAAGATGGTTTTTATAAGGGTAAAATATCAGATGAAATCATCACATATACCTCAAAAAAAGGTGGTTTATTAACTAAAGATGATTTTCTATTATACAATCCAGTTTGGAGAAAACCTTTTGTTTTTCATTTTGATGATTTGAAAATAATAACTATGGGTTTACCATCGTCTGGCGGAGTTGTTTTGTCTCAAATTTTAAAATCATTAGAATTGCTTTCTTTGGATAAATTTAAACAGAGAGATGTAAACTATACCAAAACTTTAATTGAATTACAAAAAATTTCTTTTGCAGACAGAAGTAAGTTTTTAGGAGATCCAGATTTTTATGACACAGGGTTTATTGATTCATTGGTTGGAATCAAATATTTAAATCAAAGGCTTAATTCTATAGATTTTATTAGCCCAAAACCATCAAGTCAGATAAATCCAGGAGATGTTGTTTTTAACGAATCTTTTGAGACTACTCACTATTCAATTTTAGATTCGTATGGAAATGCTGTCTCTGTTACTACAACTTTAAATTCAAATTTTGGATCAAAAATTATAGTTCCAAGCTTAGGGTTTTTTTTAAATAATGAAATGGATGATTTTTCAATTAAACCTGGTGAACCAAATATTTATGGATTAATTGGAGGAAAAGTTAATTCAATTGAACCACAAAAGAGAATGTTAAGCTCAATGACTCCAACCATAATTGAAAAAGATGGAAAATTATCGATGATCTTGGGAAGTCCTGGTGGACCGACAATTATAACATCAGTATTACAAACAATCCTAAATGTTTATTTGTTTGGAGATAATATAAATGAATCAGTTAATCAGCCTAGGTTTTATCACTTATGGCTTCCAGATAAAATTTATTTAGAAAAAGGAGCATTTGATTCACAGACAGTAGACTCTTTGAAAAGTCTCGGCTATGTAATTAATAAAAAATTTTCCTCAATTGGTAGAGTTGATGCCATATATATAGACAAAACCAATAAAATATTTACAGCTGCTGATCCCCGTGGAGATGATTACTCATTAGGTGAGTAATTGATTTAATTTATTCATATCTTAACAGATTGTTTTTTTGAATGAGTGAGATAATTTCCATTAAAGGTTGTAAGGTTCATAATTTAAATAATATTGATTTAGAAATACCTAGAAATAAGCTAATTGTAATAACTGGAGTTTCAGGTAGTGGAAAGTCCTCACTTGCATTTGACACAATATATTCAGAAGCTCAACGAAGATATATTGAAACTTTCTCAGCTTATGCAAGAAGATTTATTGGTGATCTTAAAAGACCAGATGTTGATAAAATCGATGGTTTATCCCCTGTTGTAGCAATCGAGCAAAAAACAACATCGAAAAATCCAAGATCCACTGTAGGAACTACGACTGAAATTTATGACTTTCTAAGACTTCTTTTCGCAAGAGTTTCTGATGCATATAGCTATTCAACTAATAAAAAGATGATTACTTACACTGATGATGAGATATTTGATTTAGTTAAAAAAAAGTTTTTCAATAAAAAAATAATAATCTTTTCACCTGTAGTTAAAGCAAGAAAAGGTAGTTATAAAGATTTATTTATTTCAATCAAAAAACAGGGTTTTAATAAAGTTAGAGTTGATAATAAGTTGCTTGATTTATATGAGGGAATGGAGTTAGATAGATATAAGATTCATAACATAGAAATTTTAATTGATAAATTAACAATTACTGACGATGAAAACACAATTCTAAGGTTAAAAGAAAGCATCAATACAGCTCTTTATAATGGTGATAATTCTATTTTAATTACATGTGATGATGATTTTTCTTATTACAGTAAAAACCTTATTTGTCCAGACACAGGAATTTCATATGAGATGCCAGAACCCAATACATTTTCATTTAATTCTCCCTCTGGAATGTGTAAGTCATGTAATGGATTAGGTAATGTTTATAATATAGATATTAAACTTTTAATTCCTGATAATAGTGTCTCAATTTACAACGGTGGAATTTCAGCTCTTGGTGAGTTTAGAGAAAATTGGATTTTTAAGCAATTAGAAACAATTTCAAGTAAATATAATTTTAAGTTGAAAGATCCAATTTCAAAAATTCCAAAAAAAGCATTAGATATAATCTTATATGGCGGTAAAGAAAGGTTTAAAGTTCAATCAAAATCTTTAGGTTTGACTAGAGACTATATAATTGATTTTGAAGGTGTTGTAAACTTTATTGAAAATCAGTTTTTTCAAGTAGATAGTAAGAAAATAAAAACATGGGCAAAAAAATACATGAAAAATGATATTTGCGAAATATGTGATGGAAAAAGATTAAAAAAGGAATCACAATTCTTTCTTATTGATAATAAAAGTATTTCACAAGTAAATCAAATGGATATAATTGATTTAAAAAAGTGGATAGATTCTTTAGAAAATAAATTTGATTCAAAAAAAACAGTTATCGCATCTGAGATAATTAAAGAAATATCAAAAAGAATTGATTTTATAATTGATGTTGGATTAGATTATTTAAATCTTAACAGGCAAACAAAATCTTTATCTGGTGGAGAATCTCAAAGAATAAGATTAGCAACTCAAATTGGTTCTCAACTTCAAGATGTATTATATATTCTTGATGAGCCCTCTATTGGTTTACATCAAATTGATAATTATAAACTTATAAAATCATTAAAAAAACTTAGAGATTTAAGCAATAGTGTAATAGTAGTTGAACATGATAAAGAAATAATGCTTCAATCTGACTATATAATAGATATCGGTCCTGGAGCTGGTAAAAATGGAGGAAATATTGTTTTTAAAGGTCCTTATTCTCAAATAATTAAATCTAAATCTATTACTGCAGATTTTTTAAATGGAAAAAATTCTATTAAAAAAGAAAGATATAATATTAAGAATGAGGGTTTTTTAATTTTATATGGATGTAATGGTAATAATTTAAAGAACATTGATTTAAAAATTCCTATTGGAAAAATTGTTGGAATTTGTGGGGTTTCTGGAAGTGGAAAATCCT
Source organism: Cryomorphaceae bacterium (assembly GCA_003331885.1). Classification (GTDB taxonomy): domain Bacteria; phylum Bacteroidota; class Bacteroidia; order Flavobacteriales; family Flavobacteriaceae; genus Eutrophosalina. The sequence continues at coordinate 3,042 of QOPZ01000035.1, forward strand.
CTTTAATAAACCAAACTCTTTATCCAATACTTAATAATCATTTTTTTAATGGAAATAAGGAGTCTTTACCATATAAATCTATAGAAGGATTAAATTATATAGATAAAGTAATACAAATTAACCAATCTCCTATAGGCAGAACCCCAAGAAGTAATCCTGCAACATACACTGGTTTGTATAATGAAATAAGAGATTTATTTTCTAAACTTCCTGAATCAACAATAAGAGGATATAAACCAGGTAGATTTAGTTTTAATGTTAAAGGTGGTAGATGTGAAGAATGTATGGGTGCTGGAATGAAAAAAATTGAAATGAATTTTCTTCCTGATGTCTATGTTGAATGTGATGCTTGTAATGGCAAGAGATTTAATAAAGAAACTTTATCTGTTAAGTTTAAAAATAAATCTATTTCTGACATATTAAATATGACGATTAAAGATGCAGGGGACTTATTTTCTAATTATCCAAAAATTGTTAGAAAATTAAACTATTTAAATAAAGTTGGCCTTGGTTATATCACATTAGGTCAACAATCTACAACATTGTCAGGAGGTGAATCTCAAAGAATAAAGTTAGCTACAGAATTGTCAAAGAGAGATACAGGAAAAACTTTATATATTTTTGATGAACCAACAACAGGACTTCATTTTAAGGACATAAAAGTATTTTTAGACATAATTTTTGAATTATCAAGTAAAGGAAACTCAATAATTATAATTGAACATAATATAGATGTTTTAAAAGTTTCAGATTACATAATTGAGCTTGGACCTAGAGGAGGAAAAAATGGAGGAAGAATTACATTTGAAGGTAGTTTGAATGATATTATAGCTGATAAGAATTCTATCACGGGTTCATTTATAAAAAAGGAAGTAAATTTATAGTATGGAATCTGAAAATTGGATAGATAAATCACATGACTCTTGGTCTGTATTTAAAATTATGGGTGAGTTAGTGGAAGGTTATGAAAAACTTTCTCAACTTGGCCCATGTGTTTCTATATTTGGTTCGGCTAGAACTAAACCTGAGGACAAATATTATAAAAAAACAATAGAAATTTCGGAGGAAATTGTAAAACTAGGTCTTGGTGTTATTACTGGAGGTGGACCTGGAATAATGGAGGCAGCAAATAAAGGAGCGCAAAATGCTGGAGGAGTTTCTGTTGGTTTGAACATTGAACTACCCTTTGAACAATCTCATAATGAATTTATTGATTCTGATAAAATAATAGACTTTGATTATTTCTTTGTAAGAAAGGTTATGTTTGTAAGATATGCTCAAGCTTTTGTAGTGATGCCAGGTGGATTTGGTACGTTAGATGAGTTATTTGAGGCAATTACTTTAATTCAAACTAATAAAATTGAAAAGTTTCCAGTAATTCTTTATGGTTCTGATTTTTGGTCTGGGTGTATTGACTGGATAAGGGAAATTGTTTGTAAAAAATTTAACAACATAAATTCTGATGAGATGTTATTGTTTGAACTTGTTGACTCTAAAGAACAAATAGTTAATATTCTTAAAAAATTCTATAATAACAAGAAGTATGCTCCAAATTTCTAATAATTGAAATATTTTTTTAAAAAAATAATTCTTGTTGTTTTTATTTTTATTTGTAATAATAATCTTTCACAGAACAACCATAATATTGAAGCTGTTTTTTTAATTTCAGAAAACAAGATTAAGGTTAAACAGGTCTCAGTATTTAGAAACAATACAGCTAAAAACTTAAATAAAATATTTATTTATGATTTTAACAATTCATTTTCATCAATTGACACTCCTTTATCAAAAAAGCTTTATAGTGAATATGATTCTTCATTATTAAAATCTGATTATAATCAAAAAGGAAGAACACTTGTGTCTAAGATCTTAGTTGGTAATGAAGTTGCTGATTGGAATAGAGTTAATAATCAACAAGATATTATTGAGATCAAACTTTTAAAAACTTTAGAAAAAAACTTAACTGTAAAAGTTGTTTTTGAATATGAATTAATACTTCCTAATTATACAAATAACTATGGAAATAAAGATTTTACTTTTTTTAATCTTAAAAACTGTTTTTTTAGATTTTTGCCTTTTATTAATAATGATTTTTTGAAAAATTCAAACTTAGGTTTAGACGATCAGCTATTTCAAAAATCAGAAATAAAATTAGATATCAAATTTAATTCAAGTTTTAATTTAACTTCAAATCTTACTAAAATAAAAACAGAAAATTTAAATGACTTTAAAAATATTTTTTTTAAAGGTTATTCAATGTCAGACATAAATCTGATTTTCTCTAAAGAAAATAAATTTAAAAAAATCAATCTTGACAAATTTGATTTATATTCTGATTCAGATAAAATATTAAACCTTAAAAAAGATAATTTATCAAATATCAACTCATTTATCAATAACAATTTTAATAAAATAAAAAATTTTGAAATCATTGTATTGGAAAACAATTATTTTAAAAAACACTCACTTCTTCCCTATTCAGAGATACCATCAATTTTTGATCCATTTGAAAAAAATACATTAAATGAAATTAATTTAATTAAGAATATTATTAAACTAATAATTAAAAATTCCTCAAATTTTGATTTTAGGGAAATGTTTTGGTTATACTCTGGTTTAGAGTTGTATTATCTAGAAAAATATATTGATAAATATCATAATGATTTATCCCTTATTGGAAAATTTTCAAATTTATTTTTTATAAAAAGACACAACATTTCATTAAATAAATTTAAAAGACAATTTGAACTTAAATATAATTTTGTTAGTGCAAGAAATTTAAATCAGAGTATTAATCTTTCATCTGATAAATTAACAAGAATAAACTATACTCTATCAAATCCATCAAAATCCCTTAAGTCATTAAATCTTTTAAGAAATTATATTGGTTCAGTTTCTTTTAATAAATCTGTCTCAGAAATTTTATTTTCTCAAAAACAAGTTAATAACATATTTGATTTAGAAGAGTTATTTGAAAATAACACTAACCTAAAGTTAGACTGGTTTTTTAAAAAGTATATTAAATCTGACAAACTAATTGATTTTAAGATTTACAAAAAGGATGATAATTTTATTATCAAAAATATTCTTGATGAAGACCTTTCATTCCCAATTCCAGTAAAAATTGAATATTTAGATAATACAATAAAAAATATATGGGTTGATCAAATAAGTAATAAAAGTGAAATAGTTTTTGATAAAAATATTAGAAATATAACTGTTGATCCAAACAGGCTCTTATTAGATGAAACTTATAAAAACAATAAAATATCTAATGTCAAGAAAAATAAAATTAAAACTAAGGTTAAGTTTTTTTCTGATATTGATGACCTAAATTTCAATCAGATATTTTATAGACCTCAATTTATTTATAACCTCTATGATGGTTTTTCACCTGGAATTACATTTACGAATAAATCTCCTTTTAAAAAGAGATTTACCTATCTGCTTTCACCCTACTATGCGATTAATTCTAAAAAAATTGTTGGAAATGTTAATTTAAACTATACAGCTTACAATTCAAAAACATTTTCATCTAACTATTACCTTTCTCTTTCAAAGTTTAATTATGATTTAAATAAAAACTACTTTAGATTTAGTCCAACAATAATTTTTACAAAACGAGACAAAGACTTAGTTTCAAACCACAAACAGTTCTTAAGACTTAAATATATCGGAATTAGAAAAAGTGGTGTTAATAATGATTACGGTATATCCAGATTAACCTATATAAACACAAATCCTGGTGCTAAAAAAAGTATTTCTTTTAATTATGATTTACAGCTAAACAATCAAATTATTAAGAATTCTATAACTTTTAACTATAGAAACTATTTTAGTGATTTTAGACAATTTAATATAAGGTTGTTTATAGGTAAGTTTTTTAAAAACGATAATGAAAGTGGTATTTACAATTTTAGTGTTGATAGATCAACTGATTACCTCTACAATAATTATTTATTAGGTAGATCTGAACAATCAGGATTCTATTCTCAGCAATATTTAAGATATGAAGGTGCGTTTAAATCTAAAATAAATGAAAGTAATCCAAATGACTTTATATTGTCTATTAACTCTGGTATAACATTATGGAAATGGTTTGAAGCATATTTAGACTATGGTTTATTTAGAAATAAATCAGAAAAAATAAACTCAGGTTTTGATAGTGGCTTAAGAGTTAATCTTGTAGAGAATTACTTTGAGCTTTTCTTCCCAGTATATTCATCTGAAGGGTATTATTTGAATGACAATTCATACTCTAATAAAATTAGATTTATTTTAACATTTGACATTGATAATCTCTCTTCTTTGTTTACTAGAAGATGGTTTTAATTTGAATTAATAAATTCTTTTTATTTACTAAATTTGAATACCAAATGAAAAAATCAGCTTTAACCAGGTCTATTTCTTTTAATGATTTTAAAAAAGAAATTTTAAATGACTACAAGACTATTTTAATTAGTAGAGAAACAAGTCTTTTAGGTAGAAAAGAGGTTTTAAGCGGAAAAGCTAAATTTGGAATTTTTGGGGATGGAAAAGAAGTTCCTCAAATTGCAATGGCTAAGGTTTTTGAAAAAGGTGATTTTAGGTCTGGCTATTATAGAGATCAAACTTTTATGTTTGCAATTAATGAATTAAATGTTAAACAGTTTTTTTCTGGATTATATGCTAATACAAACTTAATTGAAGAACCAATGTCTGGCGGCAGACAAATGGGCTCCCATTTTAGTAGCGTTTTTCTAAATGATGATGGCTCTTTTAAAGACCTTACAAATCAATACAATATTTCATCTGACATATCACCAACATCTGGTCAAATGCCTAGATTATTGGGTTTAGCAATGGCATCTAAACTATATAGAGAAGGAAATTTTAATTCTGAAAATTTTTCAAATAACGGAAATGAAATTGTTTGGGGTACTATCGGCAACGCTAGTACTAGTGAAGGCTTGTTTTTTGAAGTAGTAAATGCTGTAGGAGTACATCAGGTCCCTGCAGTAATATGTATTTGGGATGATGAATATGGTATTTCTGTTGACAATTCTTATCAAACAACTAAATCTAGTATTTCAGAAATATTGAAAGGATATCAAAGAAATAATAAAGAAAAAGGCTTTGAAATTTTAAGTGTCAACGGATGGGATTATCCAAATTTGATATCAACATTTGAATTTGCTAGTAGCGTAGCTAGAAAAGAGCATGTCCCTGTAATTATCCATGTAAAAGAACTTACTCAGCCAATTGGTCATTCTACCTCAGGATCACATGAAAGATATAAATCTCAAGACAGGCTTGATTGGGAAAAAAAATATGATTGTAATACAAAAATGAAAGAATGGATTTTAGAAAATGGTCTCTCAAATATTAAAGAATTAGATAAATTAGAAATAGAATGTAAAGATTTTGTAAAAAAACAAAAAAGAAATGCGTGGGACTCTTTTCAAAAGGTAATGATTAATGAAAGAGATTCTTTAATGAGTGTTTTAAAGACTATAATTTCTAATGAAAAATCGAATGAAATTATAAATATCACGAATAGTCTTCTACGTTTAAGGGAAATTAGTAGAAGAGATATAATTAGTGTTTCAAGAAAAATTCTTAGGTCTAATCTTCAATTAAATAGTTTTTCAGATTTATCAAAATGGATAAGCGAATACAAGAGTAATGTTCAACCTTTTTATAGTTCATTTTTATATAATGAGTATTCTGATAATTTTAAAAATGTAATGGAAATTAAACCTTCGTATGACAACTCTAGTTCTCTTGTAGATGGAAGAATTATTTTAAAAAATAATTTTGATGCATTATTGACTAAAAATAAAAACATAGTAATATTTGGTGAAGATTCTGGAAAAATAGGTGATGTTAACCAAGGATTAGAGGGTTTACAGATTAAACATGGTAAAACTAGAGTTGATGATAGAGGAATCAGAGAAGCTTCTATCGTTGGTGAAGGTATTGGATTAGCTATGAGAGGTTTTAAACCAATTGCTGAGATACAATATTTAGATTACTTAATGTTTGCCTTACAAACACTAAGTGATGATTTAGCTACACTATATTACAGAACTGTAGGGAAACAAAAGGCCCCGTTAATTATTCGAACTAGAGGTCACAGACTTGAAGGTATGTGGCATGCTGGTTCTCCAATGGGTATGATTTTAAATTCTCTAAAAGGATTATTGGTTTTAACTCCTAGAAATATGGTTCAAGCATCTGGTATGTATAATACATTAATTAATTGTTCAGATCCAGCGTTAATAATAGAGCCATTAAACGCTTATAGGCTGAAAGAAAAGGAGCCTAAAAATTTAGGTGAATTTAATATTCCACTCGGAAAAGTTGAATTTATCTCAAAAGGAAATGACATAACAGTTATCTCATATGGCTCTACTCTCAAATTAATTGAGAAAACAATACCTGAATTAAAAAAACATAATATTGAAATTGAATTAATTGATCTTCAAACTTTAATTCCATTTGATATAAATAATGATATTCTTATTAGTGTAAAAAAAACTAACAAACTCTTAATTGTTGACGAGGATTATCCTGGAGGAGCATCCTCATTTATTTTAAAAAAAATTATTGAAGATCAAGATGCATTTAAATATTTAGATTCAAAACCTATAACATTAACTGCTAAAGAGCATAGACCACCATATGGATCAGATGGGGATTATTTCTCAAAACCATCTATTGATGATATTTTTGAAGAATGTTATAAAATTATGAATGAATATGATCCAAAAAGATTTCCTAAAAAATATTAGCTTGTAATTTCAGTAACTAATTGATTAATAAGATTATTGCTATTTCCATCATAATTAATTCCTTTACTTTTTAGATCATACTTTTTGATTATTCTTATAATTTTTACAACATCTTTTATATTGTAGTTTTTAGAGGCATTTATATAATCATTAACAAAGTAATAATTGAGTCCAAGATTTTGTGATAATGATTTTGGATTGTTGTTTTTGAGTGAATGAATTTGAAAAATATTTGAAAAATAATTGTGCAATGCTGAAAGTATTTGTTGAATAGAATATGAGGAATTATTTGTAAAATAATTTGAAATCATAAATACTTTTTTAATATTTTTTTTCCCAATTTCATTTTGTAGTTCAAATAAATTATAGTCATTATTTACTCCAAAGTGTTCAATAATAATTTTATCGTTTATCTCATTGTTTATGATATTTAGAGTGACTTTATCTAATTCTATATTAACCTTGCTTAGATTATTTCCTGTTCTTTCTTTAATTAGTTCACAAGTTTTAAAGTTTATATTAAAACCTCTTCTTTCAGCTAAATACTTAATCCAGCTAGATATTTTATTGTCGTATATTTTTTTAAAATCATAAATTGATCCGTAATTAATTAATGTTTTAATTTCAGTTTTATTGTAATTAATATTTATTCCATCCATACAAAAAACAAGTATTGTTGAATTAGGGATACTTTTTATATGTGAAATTAAATATTCAATTTTTTTAAAAAGCTTTGCCCCTTCTTTAATAATTATTAATTGTTTATCTCCAAGCATTGGAAATTTTTTTGCACTTATAATTACATCTTCAATTTTAATTTCATTTCCATAAAATACATATTGGTTTAGATCTTTAAGCTCATCAGGGATGATTTTTTTTATTTGATTTGTGAAATCATTTAAAAAGAATATTTCTTCACTATTTAATATATATAAATTAGAAAAAAAATTATTATTAATTTTTTTTAAAACTTCTTTATATTCATCTACATTTGAAACAATATTCATGTATAATTTATACTTTAAAAATAAATATAATTATAAGATAATATCTATTGATAATAAAAAATATATTTTTGATCCTATTAGAAAAAAAAAAATTGT
>QOPZ01000004.1 GCA_003331885.1 Cryomorphaceae bacterium
TATTAAGGGATCTAGAGGTATGAAAATGGAAGAAATTATAAACAAAAAACTAAAATGAAATATATTTTTATATCCATAATTATTTTAACCCTTTCAAGTTGCGGAAACGATATAAAAAAATGGGAAAAATATAATCAGAGCTCAGAAATAATACAAAACAGTACAATTGAAAATAAAAAATTAAGGTATAAAAGGATTCAATCAATATCCACTAACAAAAACAACTTAATTAAAGCTTATGAAACAGAAATTGGTTTTTTTCTAAAAAATAAATATGACAAACTAGAGCCACTTATTATTGAAAAAAGTATTCCTGAAATTCAGCAGTATATAATTGATGGTAAGTTCAATTACTACGATCTTTCATTATTCTATATTTCTAGAATATATTTAGTTGAGTTTAATCAAAAAACATATTTGAATTCTATTATTTCTTTGAACGAAAATATTTTAAAAGAGGCTAGAATAAAAGATGAAATTGGAAATGAAAATATTTATTCAATTTTTGGAATTCCAATTCTTTTAAAAGATAATATAGGTTTTGAGACATTACCAACAACTGCGGGAGCATATAGTTTAAAAAACAATTATACAAAAGATGCTTTTATAACAAAACAATTAAAAGATGAAGGAGCAATTATTTTGGGTAAAACAAATTTAAGTGAATGGGCAAACTATTTTTGCTCTGGATGCCCAAATGGATATACTTCTCTTGGTGGACAAACTTTAAACCCTTATGGACGAAAAATACTTGATACAGGTGGGTCTAGTTCTGGAAGTGGCGTAGCAACTGCATCAAACTTAACTTCAGTTTCCTTAGGATCTGAAACATCAGGTTCAATTTTATCTCCATCATCAGCAAACTCATTGGTAGGAATGAAACCAACAATTGGAAATATAAGTAGAGCTGGAATAATTCCTATTTCATCATCTTTAGATACAGCAGGTCCAATGACCAAAAATGTTATTGATAATATAATTGTGTACAATGCAATAAATGAATATGATAATTCCGATAGTTATTCAATAATTAGCAATGATATTGAAATTGATAGCATAATTAATTTTGATCCTTCCAATATTAGGCTTGGTTTTTATAAAAACTTTTATTCAAATGATTCACTATATAAAAAAGCAATTGATAAAATGAAAGATGATGGAATTAAATTGTATGAAATCAAAGCCCCTAATGTAAACCTCTCCAATTTTGGAAAACTTCTGGATGAGGATATGAGAGGTGATTTAAAAAATTATTTAAAAACTTACGGAAATGAAAAATTAGAAGTAAATGACATCTTATCAATTATTGAATTTAACAGAAAAGACTCACTTGTTAGAGCTCCATATGGTCAAAGTATATTCTATAAAATAATTAAGGACACAATGCCAACTGATGAATTTGAGTTGTTAAAGAATAGATTAATGAAAGAAGGCAATAAGTTTTTTAATAAGCCTATGGATAGAAATAATTTAGATGTTGTTGTATCAATTAATAACTATCATGCAGGATACGCAGCTGTTGCACATAATCCTTGTTTAACTATTCCAATGGGTATTAGAAAAAATAATGAGCCTTCAGGTCTTACATTTATTGGAAAATCATCAAGCGAGTTGCTTTTATATCAGATTGGATATTACTTTGAAAGAAAATTTCCAGGAAGAATTCCACCAAAAAATTCCAGATAATTTATTTAACTAAAGTGACTGCAAGTTCAACTTCATCCAATATTAACCTGTCACCTAAATTCTCGAAAAAATTCCCAGACCTATAGTTTACATTAAATTTAGTTCTATCAAAAATTAAATTTGCAGTGTATGAATCACCTTTAGGTTTTAATTTAAAAACAACAGGATTTGTAATGCCTTTGATAGTTAAATTAGCATCAACAGAATATTCACCATTTGAAAGTTCTGATTTTGAGTCAAACTCTAAGATTGCTTCTTTATGATTAGAAACCCCAAAAAAATCATCATTTCTTAGATGGTTTTCTAGTCTTTCTTTTCCTCTTCCTTGAATATCATCAACTGTCATTGAATTCATGTCAACAATAAACTTCCCTTTTATTAAATCTAAACCATCAAAAAACAAGTTTGCTTCACTAAAATATAGTGAGCCCCAATGTGATTCTGTAGTAATCTTCTTGCCAGTCCATTTAATTTTACTTTTTTCTAAATCGAATGATGACTGTGAAAATAAAATTCCAGGTAAAAAAATTAAGCTAAATAGGTATAATAAATTTTTCATAATAATAATATTGCTAAAACTATGCCAATTTAATTTTCAAGGATATAATCTATAGTTAAACTTACCATTGATCTAATTCCAGTTGAAATTGCTGAATCATCTACATAAAAGTCTGGTGTGTGATGTGGTGCAACTGTAGATAAGTCAACATCAGATTTTGAACCACCAATAAAAAAATATGTTCCAGGAACTTTTTCTTGAAAATATGAAAAATCTTCAGCTCCAGTAATTGCTTTCATTAAATGAACATTTTTTTCACCATTAACTCTTTCTAAGGTTGGTAATATTTCTTCATATAAATAGGGATCATTGTAAGTAATTGGATATGAAACTAAGTATGTAATTTTAGCTTCAATATTATTTGATTCAGCTACATTATAAACAATTTGCTCTAATCTTTCAAGAACAGTAGCCTTCATATTATTATCAAGTGTTCTAATTGTTCCTAGCATGTATAAATCTTCTGGGATAATATTACTTCTAACACCTCCATGAATACTTCCGATTGTAACAACTGCACCAGCTTCTGTTAAAGGTAAACTTCTACTAACAATAGTCTGTAGTGAATTGACTATCTGAGCTGCAGTAACAATCGGGTCCCTACCAGTCCAGGGTGTTGAGCCATGTGTTTGAACACCTTTTAAATCAATTCTAAATTCATTTACAGCAGCCATAATTCCTTCAGGTCTTAGATAAACTTGACCAGCATATAATCCTGACCAAACATGCAGTCCAAAAATTGCATCAACATCAGGATTTTTCAAAACACCTTCTTTAACCATTAATTCAGCACCACCTTCTTCTCCTGGTGGAGCGCCTTCCTCAGCAGGTTGAAAAATAAATTTTACTTGCCCAGGTATTTCATCTTTAATCTCATATAAAATTTTTGCAGTAGTTAATAAAATAGCAGTGTGCATATCATGACCACAAGCGTGCATTACTGGTACTTCTTCACCGTTATAAATACCTTTCATTTTTGATGCCCAAGGAATATTAGCTCTTTCCTTAACTGGAAGACCATCAATATCAGCTCTTAAACCAACTACAGGTCCAGGTTTTCCAGCATTTAATATTGCTACAACTCCGGTTTTTGCAACTCCAGTGACTGGTTTATATCCAATTTTTTCTAACTCTTCAGCAATTCTAGCAGCAGTTTTAAATTCTCTATTACTTAGTTCAGCGTTTTCATGAAACCAATGTCTTAAATCAATAGTTTGATTAAGATTATCATTTATTAATTGTTCTATTTTTTCATCAAATGATTGTCCAAATGACAAAAACAAACTGAAAATTAAAATAAAAGAAAAATAATTTTTTTTCATTTTTATGATTTATTCTCCAATGAAGGTAATGAATATTTTTCTGGAAGATGCATTATTTCTGTGCTCACACAAATAAATTCCTTGCCAAACTCCAAGTTCTGGGATTCCATTTTTTATTGGAAAAGAAACAGATGAACCTAACAAGCTGCTTTTTATATGAGAAGTCATATCATCTTTTCCCTCATAAGTATGCGTAAAATAATCCTCATTTTCAGAGACCATATTATTAAAATGAGTCTCAAAATCTACTCTTACACTTGGGTCGGCATTTTCATTAATTGTTAAACTTGCTGAGGTATGTTTAATAAAAACATTTGCTATTCCACTAAATTGTGGTAAAACAGAAATTATATCATTTGTAATTAAATGAAATCCTCTTGATCTTGGCTTTAAAATTATCTCTTTTTGAAAAAGCATAAAACAAATATAAATTAATTACTTCTCAATGCTGTTTTGGTATTAAATTTGCACAAGAGTTTTAGAAATGAAAAGAAAGTTTTTATCAATTTTATCCGGCATTGTAGTTTTATTAGTAACCTACTTTATATCAAACCTAATAATTAATAAAGAAACAGAGTCTTACAATAATAATACTAACATAATTCATTCTGTACGAACTATCGAAATAGAAAATAGTTCCAATCCCATTTCAGTAAAAGTAAATGGAAGATTATCATCTAAATACAAAGTAGACTTATTTAGCGAGGTCCAGGGCATTCTTAAAAATAATTATAAAGACTTTAAAGTTGGTCAATCATATAAAAAAGGAGAATCCATTATTAAAATAAATTCAAAAGAATTTTTAGCAACTGTTAAACAAAATCGAAGTCAATTACAAAATATGATTGCTTCAGTTTTACCAGATATTAAACTTGATTTTAAAAGCAACTATGAAAATTGGGAATTGTATTTTAAATCATTCGATGTTGAAAAAAACACTAAATCTCTTCCTAAATCATTATCCGAGAAGGAAAAATTTTATTTGGTAGGCAAAGGATTAATGGCTCAATATTTTAAAATAAAAAATCTTGAAGAAAGATTAAGCAAATATACTATTTCAGCTCCTTATGATGGTACACTAATTGAAGCTTATTCATCAGAGGGATCATTAGTTTTGCCAGGTCAAAAACTTGGAACCTACATAAATACTAATGTTTTTGAACTTGAGTTAGCTATCCCATCTAAATACGGAAATAAATTAGAAACTGGAAAAGAGGTTTTATTTAGATCAACTTTTAATACTGAACATACAGGAAAAATAATTAGGGTTAATAAATCTATTGATAACAACTCTCAATCAATTAGATTGTTTGTTGAATTTAAATCAAAAAAACTTAAAGATGGTATGTATTCTGAAGTCAATATTCCCTTAGGAAATATTGATGATAGTTTTTCACTTTCTAGATCTCTTTTAATTAATGATTCCTTCATTTACTATATAAAAGACAACATGACCATTGGAATTTTTAATGTAAATCCAATATTTTATGACGATGAAACCGTAATTGTTAAAGGTCTTGAAAATGGTATGAATATTTTGAAGACTTACATTCCAGGTGTATATGATGGAATGAAAGTAAAAATTGTTAATTAGTGAGAAAAATAATTAAATATTTTGTTACTTATCCAAAAGCTGTAAATATTTTAATACTATTTTTCTTTGTATTTGGTATAGCTGGTATTATTTCTTTAAAATCATCTTTTTTTCCTTTAATTGATTCAAAATTTATTTCAGTAAATGCAAATTATCCTGGTGCTTCACCTGATGAAATTGAAAAAGGTGTTATTCTAAAAATTGAGGAAAATTTAAAGGGAATTCCAGGTATTACAAGGGTTACTTCAACTTCCAGAGAAAACACTGGAACTGTACTAATTGAAACTGATCCTGACTACGATATTGATGCAATGTTGTTTGAAATTAAAAATGCTGTTGATAAAGTCCCTTCTTTTCCAATATCACTTGAACCTGTTGTAGTGACTAAAATTGAGGAACAACAACCAACAGTTATATTTTCACTTAGTGGTCCTGAAATTGATTTGAAGTCCCTCAAAAATATGGCTAAAAATGTTGAAGATGATTTAAGGGCTGTAGAGGGAATTTCTCAAGTGACACTTTCAGGGTTCCCAGATGAAGAAATTGAAATTTCTATAAATGAACAAAATCTTTTAGCATATAATTTAAGTTTTCAAGAAATTGTCAATGCTGTTAGCAATTCAAATATCCTGATAAGTGGTGGAAATATAAAAACTAACGAAGAAGATTTTTTAATTAGAGCCAATAATAAAAATTATTATGCAAACGGTCTTCAAAATTTAGTTTTAAAAAAAGATTCAAAAGGTACTATTGTTAGACTTGGAGATATTTCAAAAATTAGTGACAAATTTTCTGAAACTCCTATATCAACATTTGTAGATTATAATTCAGCTGTTGTAATTACAACCTCTAATACAAACAGTGAAGATTTATTAGACTCTGCAGAAATCATAAATTCTTATATAGATGAGTTTAACTTATCAAATGACAGATTTAAATTAACTGTTTTAAAAGATTATTCAATTTCACTTAAACAAAGAACAAATCTTTTGCTTGAAAATGGAGGAATTGGTATTTTTCTAGTGTTAATTTTTCTATCTCTTTTCTTAAATATTAGGTTAGCTTTCTGGGTTGCTTTTAGTATTCCTATTTCATTTTTAGGAATGTTCATTTTTGCTGGTGAATTTGATATAACTATTAATTTGATGTCCCTATTTGGAATGATTGTAGTTATTGGAATTTTAGTTGATGATGGAATTGTTATTGCTGAAAACATTTATAGACATTACGAACAAGGTAAAACTCCTGATCAAGCTGCTATTGATGGAACACTTGAGGTTATGCCAGCCATTGTATCAGCAATTATTACAACAATAATTGCATTCTCTTCCTTACTACTACTTGATGGAGATGTTGGAGATTTTTTTGGAGAAGTAGCGCTAATAGTTATACTTACTTTAACTGTTTCATTGGTTGAAGCACTTATTTTATTACCAGCTCACCTTTCAAAATCAAATGCTCTTAAAAAGAGTAAAAAGGTGATTAATGATGAAAAGTTTAATTTTTTTGAGTTTATGAAAAAAATTAATTCCAAGGGTTTTGAAATTATGAATTGGCTTCGAGATAAAATTTATAGTCCAATGTTAAAGTTTGGTCTTGAAAACCGATTTGCAAGTTTGTCTGGCTTCATTGCGGCATTATATTTAACTGTAAGTTCAGTTATTGGCGGAATAATACCTGTTGATTTTTTTCCTATTGTAGACAGTGATATCCTTACAATTGATCTTAAAATGCCAATGGGTACAAATGAAAAAACTACAGATTCAATTATCTCAATGATTGAAAAAAATGCTTTGGAATCAGGTAAAGAGTTAAAAAACAAGTATATGAAGAATGATGAAAGAGATCTAATTCAATACATAAATAAAAATTTAGGTTTCTCAGCAGATAACATGTCGATGGTTAAAGGATTTGGAGATGTTGGTGGTTCTTCAACTGCATCTTTAGAAGTTTATATTTTAGATAGTGAGGAAAGGCCTAGCTCTGTTAATGCGTCAATGCTTGCATCTCTAATTAGAGAAAAAACTGGAGAAATTATTGGAGCTGAAAGATTTACGCTTAACGATGCTGCCAATTTTGGAGGAAGTCCGGTTTCAATTTCTTTATTAAGTGAAACAAATAATTTAGTTGAATTAAAACAAGCTAAAAATGAATTAATAATTAACCTAAAAAACAATCCTCTTTTAATTGATGTTTCTAATAATGATCCTGAAGGCATTAAAGAAATTCAAGTAAAATTAAAGGAAAATGCCTACATAGCCGGTTTAGACTTATCCGCAATAATGTATCAAATTA
This sequence comes from Cryomorphaceae bacterium, assembly GCA_003331885.1. Lineage (GTDB taxonomy): Bacteria > Bacteroidota > Bacteroidia > Flavobacteriales > Flavobacteriaceae > Eutrophosalina. Next base: position 7,457 of record QOPZ01000004.1, read on the forward strand.
GATCAGCATTTTTTGGAGTTGAAGCGCAAAGATTTCAAAGAGGAGATGATGAAATTAAAGTTTGGGTTAGATATAATAAAAATACACGTTCATATGTTAATAATTTGGAGCAGATGAAAATACTGACACCAAATGGCGATCGAGTTCCATTGAGTGAAATAGCTACATATGAAGTTAAAAGAGGAGATGTTTCAATAAATCATTTAGATGGTAAAAGAGAAATTCAAATAAATGCCAACCTAATTGACCCTAATATTAGTGCAGCTGATATTGTTTTTGATCTAAGAAATAATACAATTCCTGACATTCAAGAGAAATATCCATCTATTTCTGCCTCTTTTGAAGGCCAATATAGAGAGGCCAATAAAACTATTCAATCAGCCTATACAGTATTCCCTTTAGCTTTATTTCTGATTTTTGCTACTATCGGATTTACATTTAGAACATACAGTCAACCATTTTTACTATTACTTTTAATTCCATTTAGTTTAACAACAGTAGCTTGGGGGCATCTTTTACATGGATTTCCTGTAAATGTTATTTCGTTACTTGGAATAATTGCACTAATTGGTATTTTGGTTAATGATGGTTTAGTTCTGATCTCTAAATTTAATTCTAATCTTAGAGAAGGGATGACATTTGATGATGCGATTTTTGAAGCAGGAAGAGTAAGGTTTAGAGCAATATTTTTAACATCAATTACTACAATGGCAGGTCTTGCGCCAATTATTTTAGAAAAAAGTTTTCAAGCACAACTTTTAAAACCAATGGCAATTTCAATTGCATATGGGATCGGATATGCTACTTTTTTAACCTTGATTCTTCTGCCGATATTAATATCAATCACTAACACTTTAAAGGTTAAAGGAACATGGTTAACAACTGGTAAAACTTTAGATAAGAGAGATGTTGAATCTCCTGTGGTGGAGCTAAATAGAAAAAAATGAATAAAATAAAATCAATATCATTTTTACTAATCTTATTTACAGCTTTTTCTTTAGCTCAAGAAGAGCTTAAAATTAGTGATGCTGTAAAAATTACTCTTGAAAATAATCTTGATATAAAAATCATTGAAAATCGAACTAAAATTTCAAAGAATAATGCGAGCATTATGAATAGTGGTTATTTGCCAACTGTAAGGTCCAATGCAGGAATAAATAAAAGTGAACAAGACATTGAAATTGAAACCCCTAATAATATTTCAGGTAAACTGGATGAAATGAAAAGTGAAAACAGTTTTTCAAATGTAACTGTGAATTATACCCTTTTTGATAATACAGGAAGAAATTTTAATTATAAAAAATCTAAAGAATTATTGAATAAATCTAAGCTTGAAGTTAAAGAAGTAATAGAAAACACATTATTGCAGCTGTTTACTGTTTACTATGAAGTTTGTCGACTAATTGAAGAAAAAGAAATTATACAATCTTCTGTTGAAATTTCAAAATCAAGGCTTGAAAGAAAAAAAATTCAATTTGAATTTGGACAAACTACTAAACTTGAAGTTTTAAATGCTGAAGTTGATGTTAATACAGACAGCATTAGATATTTAAATTCAATAAAAAATCTATCAAGTGCAAAACGAGATTTAAATCTAATTATGAATGTTGACTTAGATTCTGATTATTCTTATGACAAGATGGTAACATATAAATCCAAAGAAAATATTTTAGAGTTTTATAATAGTGCTTCAGAAAATAATAACAGATTAAAAATTTATAATAAATCTATAATAATCTCTAATTATGAGCTTCAATCAATTAAATCAACATACCTACCAACAATAGGACTTAATGGTTCATATGATTGGAATGAAAGCACAAACAATAATCCTTATGCATTTTTTAATACTAATATTTATAATGGTTTTTCTGGAGGTATAAATTTATCATGGGATATTTTTAGTGGAGGAAAAAGGATTACTGCAAATAAAAATGCTAAAATTCAACTTGAAAATTCAAAAATTGAAAGAGAGAAAGCTATTTTAGCTTTTAACAAAGAATTGAATAACACTTATGAAACATATATGAATAACCTTTTTATTCTAGAAGTTCAGGAAAAAAGCTTAAATACAAGTAACAATAATTTTTTAAGAAACTTAGAAAAATATAATATTGGAATAGTTTCTTCTATTGAGTTTAGAAGAGCTCAAATTAATTTACTTAATGCAGAACTTTCAAGAAATATAGCTATGTATGATGCAAAGCTGTCAGAATTGATTTTTTTAAAAATATCTGGTCAAATTATTGAGAATTCATTCTGAATATTAAATAAACTTAAGTATTCAAATCATTTAGATACGACCCTAATGAATCTTTAAATTCAATACCATCTAGCATTCGATTTTTTGAAAGCTTATTAAAAGATGTAAGTCCCCAAAGTAATATTTCTTTAATGAATAAAAGATCCTCATTATTTTCATTTTTACAATACTTAGTGATAAGCTTATTAATTGGCTTAATTTCATCAATAGCAATCTGATATTCTTTATTAGAAAATTCATCTCCTATAAATAATTCTTTATTATTTTCAACAAACCATGTTATAATTTGATCATAATCATCAGTTTGATTTGGTTTTTGTAATTTACTTATCTCAGGAAAATATTTTAAAAAAATATTTTTAACTCCCTCATTTATTAAATCAAAAGAAATATTATCAGCTCCTTGTTCCTCACCTTCATATACAAGTTCAATTTTACCATTAATCGAGGGAATGATTCCTGTAAAATCTGATAATCTTATCGATGTGTTTTTTTCGTTATTAATTAGCATTCTTCTTTTAGCTGTACTAATTAAATTTTCATATGCTGTTATACTCATTCTGGCGCTTACCCCACTTTTAAAGTCAACAAATTCACTTTTACGAGCTGCAAAATTTATTTCTTCTATTAGATCCTTAGCAAGTTCAGGTACATATATTTCAGAATCAAAAATCTTAGATTCTTGCTGTGTAATTTTCTTTGCAATATTTAAACTGTGTGGATAATGGGTAATTATTTGAGATCCAATTCTATCCTTTAGTGGAGTAACAATACTTCCTCGATTAGTATAATCTTCAGGATTAGCAGTAAATATAAATTGAATATCTAAGGGTATTCTTAACTTAAATCCTCTAATTTGAATTTCCTTTTCTTCCAGAATTGAAAACAAACTTACTTGAATTCTAGCTTGTAAATCTGGCAACTCATTTATAACAAATATGGATCTATTTGCTCTTGGTATCATTCCAAAATGAATTACACTTTCATCAGCATAAGAAAGTTTTAAGCTAGCAGCTTTTATGGGGTCTATATCCCCAATAAGATCTGAAACTGTTACATCAGGTGTTGCAAGCTTTTCATAAAATCTTTCACTTTTATGAACCCAATCAATCTCTGAATCATCACCATTTTTTTCAATTATATTTTTTCCAATTGTTGAAACTGGATTGAGTGGATCATCATTAATTTCAGAACCTTTAATAATTGGCATCCAATCATCTAATAATTCCACCATCATTCTAGCTAATCTTGTCTTAGCTTGACCTCTTAATCCAAGAAAATTTATATTATGTTTTGATAAAATGGCTCTTTCTAAATCAGGGATTACAGTGTTTTCATATCCATGAATATTTGGAAACGAAGGTTTACCAGATTTAATGAGATCTGATAAATTTTCTGATAATTCATCCTTTATTGACCTTGACTTATAACCAGAGTCTTTTAACTGTTTTACGTTTTTTAATTTAGGTTTTATCATTATATTTTTCTTTTTCTATTACTTTCATAATCTTCAAAAATCATTTCACCAAGATTGTCAAGTCCTGTGTAGAATGCCTTTCCGTTATTTGCTTTAGCGAATTCTCTTACAAAATGCTGTAAATAAGCATCTCTGGCAATCATAAAAGTTGTTATTGGAATATTAAGTTTTTTAGCCTGTTTTGCCATGTTATAACATTTATTAGTTATTCTGGAATCAAGGCCCGAACTATTTTTGTAATAACTTCCATCACTTAATTTTAAACAACTTGGTTTACCGTCTGTAATCATCAAAATTTGCTTGTTATTATTCTTTTTCTTTTTCAAAATATCCATTGCCAATTGTAAGCCTGCAACAGTATTTGTATGGTAAGGACCCACCTTGAGATAAGGCAACTGCTTTAAAGGAATTATTTTAGCGTCATTGCCAAAAACTAATATATCTAACGTGTCCTTTGGATATCTAGTAATAATCAATTCTGCTAGTGCCATTGCAACTTTTTTTGCAGGTGTAATTCTGTCTTCGCCATATAGAATCATACTATGACTTATATCAATCATTAAAACAGTACTCATTTGAGAATTATAAGATGAATTTCTTACAACAATATCATCAGAAATTAAATCTAACTCATCATTGCCAGTTCTGGAGTACATGTTCTTTAAACTCTCACTAATTATAATTTTATCTACTTGGTCTCCATACTGATAGTTTTTGTAATCAGTAACATCATCATCATCAGATCCAGAATACTTTGATTTATGATTTCCAGATCTTGATTTTTTAATTTTTCCAAATATTTTTTTTAACGCAAACTTCCTGAGAGCTTTTTCCATTTTAGCAGAAATCTTATTTAAAGTTTTGTCACCATCTGAACTAATTTCAGCATTAATAAAACCTTTTTGTAGCAAGTCTTCTATAAAATCATCAATAGTATAATTTTCATCTGTTAAAAGATACTCTTTGTCAAGCTGTCTTAACCAATCAATAGCCTCGTCAAAGTCTCCAGATGTATAAGTAATTAGCTCTTTAAAAATTTCGAATAATTTTTCAAAAGGAGTAATATTTTTTTCTTTGAATAATGAAAAGGACCAACCTTTTAAAGGGATATTATCAAAAATTTTCATAGATATACTTTAAACAAAACAAATGCCAAGACAATAAAAAAATAAAAAAAATACTTTTTCATAGGTTTATAAATATATCGATTATGCAAAAACAAATATTATAATATTTATTATTAACATTAATTTAAACTATAAAGATTAACTAACTAACAGTAACGTTGATATTTATGTTAATAAATGAATTTTTCTGATATAAATAATTTATAAAACATATTAACTTATGTGAATAAAAAAATCATCTCTTAACAATTAATTAAACTACACTTTAATAAAATTTTACTAACTATAACACATGAAAAGAATTGATAAAGAGCATTACAAAATTTGCTTAATAAATAATCATGAGCTTTCTTCAAAAATTGATAATCTAATCCAAGAAACTTTCGATAATTACGTTAGAAAAAAAAATATCAATTATTCTGATGAAGAAATTAAAGAAGAAGATTTTAGAGATATTTACGAATTATCTTTAGATTGGTTGTTTAGAGAGCTACATTGTTTGTAAAATGTACCAATTTAATAAAATCAATGGTGAAACCATTGAATACTTAAGCTATACTAAAAATATAGTTAAAAAATTTCCGTCTGTAAAAATACACGTTGGTACAGATTCATTTCTTTTAAATGATAATACAAGGTATATAACTGCAATAGCATTCAGATTCAATAAAGCAGGGGTTCATTATATATACACAAAAAAAAAATTCCCAATAATAAAAGATAATTGGGAAAGATTATGGCGTGAAACAGAACTTAGTGTAGATATTGCTAGACAATTAGATAAGCATAAAGTAAAAATAGAAATTGATATGGATTATAATTCAGATGAAAGATTCTTTTCAAATAAACTTGTTTCTGTTGCAAAGGGTTGGGCTAATTCACTTGGATTTAAGGTAAATTTAAAACCATATAATCAAATTGCTACTTCAGCTGCTGATTATCACTCAAAATAAATTATTAATTAACATAAACTTATTATTAAATAAACATTTTAATCACATCTATGTGGCTTATTGGTAAGGTGCATGAAAATAGACAAATAGATTTACTTGTTCTTTCAGATATTCATTTGGGTACCCATGGATGTAGAGCCGAGGAACTAATCAATTATTTGAGAACTATTCGCCCAAAAAAAATCATCTTAAATGGTGATATTATTGATATTTGGCAATTTAAAAAAAAATATTTTCCAAAATCTCACTTAAAAGTTATAAGAATGCTTTTAGATTTTTTATCTAAAGGAACTAAGATTTATTATTTACCCGGAAATCATGATGAAGTTTTAAGAAAGTTTAATGGTTATGGAATAAAAAATTTTAAAATTAGTAATAAAGCGGTTTTAAAATTAAATGGTAAAAAAGCATGGTTTTTTCATGGAGATGTATTTGATATTACTATGAAATATTCCAAATGGGTAGCAAAACTGGGGGGTATAGGATATGATTTTTTAATTAGGTTGAATTACAGAATAAATCGTTTTAGAGCATTAATTGGAAAAGAAAAAATATCATTTTCTAAATACATAAAATATAAAGTAAAGGAAGCAGTTAAATATGTCAATCAATTTGAAGAGACTGCTCTTGATATTGCTCGCGAAAATAACTATGATTATGTTATATGTGGACACATACATCAACCAGTTATTAGGGATCAAATTATTAAGGGAAAAAAAATAACATATTTGAACTCTGGAGATTGGATAGAAAATTTAACTTCTCTTGAATATAACAATAACAGATGGAAATTATTTGAGTATGATCCTAATAATTTCAGACATCTAAAAAAAGAAAGAAATTCAACTATAGACAAATCCACTAGTGAACTTTTTGAATCAATGCTTAAAAATTTTAAATCATGAAAATTTTATACGCAGTTCAATCAACTGGAAACGGACATATAATTAGAGCAAATGAATTAATTAAAATTTTTAAAAATCGAGCTGAGGTTGATGTGTTGATTAGTGGAACTCAATCATCATTAAAATTGAAACATGATATAAAATATCAATATAAAGGCTTGAGTTTTGTATTTGGAAAAAAAGGAGGAATTGATTTTTTCAAGACATTTAAATTATTCAATCCAATCACATTTATTAAAGAAATTTATAATTGTCCAGTTAACAAATACGATTTAATAATTAATGATTTTGAACCTATATCTGCTTGGGCATGTTTATTTAAAAGAAAAAAAAATTGTATTGCATTGAGTCATCAATTCTCTTTATTATCACATAAAGTACCAAAAGGATCAAAAGTGAATCTGATTCAGTCATTTATTTTAAAATATTATTCACCTGTTAAGAAAGGCTATGGATTTAATTTTAAAAAATATGATAAAAATATTTTTTTTCCAATAATTAAATCCAACCTTAGAAATAAAGAAATTAAAAATGGTTGTCACATAACTACTTATCTGCCATCATATTCAGATGAGTATCTTTTTGCTATATTTTCAAAACTTTATAAGCAAAATTGGCATGTTTTTTCACCATATACAAAGCGCAAGTACAGGAGAGGAAATATTTCATTTTTTCCCACAGGATATGAGGCGTTTGAAGAAAGTATATTATCGTGTAAAGGAGTAATATGTAATTCAGGTTTTGAAACTCCATCTGAAGCACTATTTCTAGGAAAAAAATTACTAGTTATTCCAATGAAGTATCAATTTGAACAACATATGAATGCCGTTGCATTAGACAAAATGGGAGTTAAAGTTCTTAAAACACTTAATAAAAACTCAATTAGTAAGATTAGAAAATGGATTAAAAAAGTTAATCTAATTAGGATGACTTATCCTGATGAAAATAAGAAAATCATTGATAAAATTTTAATTGATTTTATAAGAGAAAAATCAAATAAAAAAATATCTAATAATTTAAAATACTTTACAAACCAAAGGGATACAATACTCTGAGAAAATGTTAGGTTTCTAATTACAAAAATTAAATTTTCACTAGTTCGAGTCGAACATTTGGGAACACTTTTTAGTTTTGTAAAGCGTTGATAATCAACACATATTTTTTTGTGGGTGATACTGGATTCGAACCAGTGACCCCTACCCTGTCAAGGTAGTGCTCTGAACCAACTGAGCTAATCACCCTAGTAAATCTTAAATATCAAACTAACTGAAAATAGAGATTTTTGTACTTAAACTAATTTTAGAATTATTTAAATTTTATTTATTCTAAATATTTTTGCATTTTTTGACTTAGCTCCATTCCCCATTGCATACTAGCTTGCATAGTTTCTTGCGCTATAATTGGAGTTTTTTCACTTATCTTTTTACCAATTGGAGTTTTATACATTTGAATTGCATCTTTTAAATCTTCTACAGTAAAATGCTTTTGATATACTGGGACTAATAGTTCTATCAAACTTCCCATTACATCATTTGTAAACTCTTCTCTATCTTCATCTTTAATTGTAACTCCCATCATTGTTCCCATTTGATCGATTGTAGCATTAAATGTTTCGAACTGTCCTTGAGCAGTCATGTATTCAATAAGCAAAGATTTATAATTTTCTTGTGAATTAATAGAATTTAAAGAAAACAAAAGGATTAATGGTAAAAGTACTTTTTTCATATAAATAATTTTTTATCTAATATAATCTATTCAACCCTTTATATCAAGAATATTAGCTTAAACAACTGAGATAATAATTAAAGATTGATTATTTCTTGGCTCATTTATTGTATGATTGAATTAAAATAATATTCCATGCTAAAAAATGTATCCTACAATAATGATAAACAAAAAAAAGAAATAGATGAATTTGTAGGCAAACCATTTAATCTTTTAGAAAGAATTAAACAAAAAGGAATTGGATCTAGAAAATTATTAATTACTAAAGCGAGTAAAGAAATTGAAAATCTTTTAATTCTTGATAACAATCTAAATCAATGTAATATTGAAAGAAGACAAAAGGGAATAATAATTTATTTTAGAGTTCTTCTTGACACTTATGCATTAATAATTCCATATTACAAACTAGTTATTATAAAAGGTGAAAGTGATAAATACACATTTCATATTGATCACAGGTTTTTAAAAATTGAAACAAATAATTCCAAAGATCATGAGTTTATAAGATATGTTTTAAATGAAAAAGCAAATTTTAAAATCTAATCAAATATTTTATTAATTTTATTAAAAATCTTAAGATGAAGAATTCAATTTTAAAATATCTGCCACTGTTGTTTATTTTCCTTTTTACAGCTTGTGAAGTTGAAGATATAATGTCAGATGATGAGCTTATCGATGCAATTATAAACACTGAAGAAAAGGTCTTAATTCTTGAATCTGATCTTCCAATTGATGCAAAAAACACTATGAGTAGTGATATACCTGACGATTTTTTTGACAGAGGTAAATTAGCTACTCAATTAGGCTATCAAATCAACATGAGGACCTTTGATTTTTTCTTCTTAGGAGCAAAAAGTGATGATATTTTCTTTGATTTAACTGGAAGAGAACTTTTTAGATCCGAAGGTTACAACAAGAATGATGATAAAAAAGATGATGATGGAAAAGATGATAAAAGTGACAAAAGTGATAAAGATGGAAAAAAGGATGGCAAGAAAGATCGAAAAAAGAATTGTTTTTTCCTAGAATATCCTGTCTCATTAGAATTACCTGATGGTTCAACAGTTGAAGTTAATGATAAAAAAGAAGCTGTAGAATCACTTAAAAAATGGTTTAACCAAAACCCTGATATGAAAGCAAAAGCTGGTCTTGTTTTCCCTGTTTCAATCTATTGGGTTGAAAACAAAGAGAAAACAAAATATGATGTTGAAAGTGAAATTGAAATGAAAGAACTTTTTGCTAAGTGTAAAGGTTCAAAGGATAAAGAAGAGAAAGACTAGATATTTCCTGCAACTGCATTACGAATAAGGTATCAAATTGATACCTTATTTTTTTTTGATTAATGCAAAAACTATAAATAAAACCATAGATAAACAAATAAATATAAATCCGATTGGTAATAAAGCAAAAGGCTCATTTATGAATCCATTTTCATCCACCTCACTTCCTATGAGTTCGAATGAAACAAAACTCATAATACCAATAACTAGCAAAGTTGTTGCTATTTTGTATTTAGTTGCCATATGTTATTAAACTTACCACTTTCAATAACTTCTTTTCTTCTTTCTTGCCAACCATTATGATTATATTCAGGTAATTCAGGAATTGAATCCAATGATATTTTTAGTAAAGAATATATTTCATTATCAGTTTCTGATAATGTGGTCACATCGATTGGATTTTTTTCATATAAATCATTTGAAAAGTTAAAAAAGTTACCATTTTTATATAGTTTATAATCCTTATTTTGAGCATAAACACCTCTTCGTAAACCGTCTGATCCCCATACAGGATCATAATATGTTATTAGAACATCTCTTTCATCATAATTATTATTAGTTATTAATGGTAAAATACTTTTACCATAGGATTGTTGAGCATCTATATTGAGAATATCCTCAAAAGTTGCATAAAAGTCTGTGAAATCAATCATAGCATCACTCTTAAAACCCTCTTTGATTTGACTCTTCCAATTAACAATCATTGGGACATTTGAGGCATATTTAATTGTTGATCCTTTTGCACCGCGAATCTCATTACCTTTATTAAGAGTTACAACTTTTGTGTCTGTTCCGTTATCTCCAATGAAAATTAATATCGTGTTATCTAATTTATTTTTATCAAGTGTATTTGAAATCCTACCTACAATTTTGTCCATGTAAGTCAACATATCAGAGAAATAAATCGGTTTATTTCCTTTGTTTCTTTTTTCTAAATCACTCCAATCATCCGAATCAGGTGTTGGAAGAAAAGGGTCATGAACAAGTGCCATAGGATAATAAATAAAGAAAGGCTCTTCCTTATTTTTATCAATAAAATCAATTATAAAGTCTGTAAATATATCAGGTCCATAATCATCAATACCTTTTTTAAGTTTTTCACCATTTTGAACAATATTTGGATTAGCAAATCTATCGCCTCTTTCTCTAAGCCACCATAAACAATATTCATCAAAACCAAACTTATGTGGCCTATCTAAATCCTGATTATTATCTAAATCAAACTGAACTCCATTAAGTTGCCATTTTCCAGCTAGCGCAGTTTTGTAACCATTTTCTTGAAATAAATTTCCAAATGTTTTTTGATCAGGGTTTAAATATGTAAAAAATTCATAATTAACATAATTAGGTTTTCCAGTCATAATTTTTACCCTTGTAGGTGTACAAAGAGGCTGAGAATATGCATTGTGAAAGTTTATTCCATTTACAGCTAATGAATCTAAGACAGGTGTATTATATTCATCTGCACCATTAATTCCGATTGCTTCATAACCAAGATCATCTGCCATAATTAGGATAACATTTGGTTTATCTAAATTATTTGATGAATCATTACATGAAACAAATAAAAATATAAATGATATAAATATTAGAGTTCTGGTATAAAATTTCATAATTTTAAATGTATAAAAAATGGTACACTTTAGTAAAGAAAAAATTAATAATCTAGATAAAATATACAGATTAAATTTAATTAATAGTTGTACTGGGTATAAATCTGCTAACCTCTTAGGATCTATTGATAGTGAAGGAAATACAAATCTAGCAGTATTTAGTTCAATAACACATTTAGGTAGTAATCCTGCAATGATTGGATTTGTTTTGAGACCTAGAACAGTTCCTAGAAATACCTATAATAATATGTTTAAACTAAAATATTTTACAGTGAACCATATTAACGTTCACGATATTAAAGATGCGCACCATACTTCAGCAAAATATCCAAAAGAAATCTCTGAATTTGACCAAACAAATCTAGAGGCAGAATACCTTGATGGTTTCATTGCTCCTTTTGTAAAAAGTTCTAAAATCAAGCTTGCATGTAAATACCTGAATGAATACGATATTAAAGAAAATGATACAATCTTAGTTGTGGCTTCAATTGAAGGTATATATGTTGATGATGGAATTCTCCAGGAGGATGGATGGTTAAGGTTGGATTTGGCCAAAACTGTTGCTATAAATGGACTTGATGGTTATGCTGAAACAAAATTGATTGAAAGATTTGAATATGCACGTCCAAAAAAATGACCAAAATAATTAATAATAAGATTGAAGATTATATTGAAAAGAACTCTTCAAAAGAACCTCAAATTTTAAAAGATTTAAATAAAGAAACTTATTTAAAAGTATTGAATCCTAGGATGTTGAGCGGTCACTTACAAGGAAGATTTTTATCTATTATTAGTAAATTAATTAAACCAAAAAAAATACTTGAGATTGGGACTTATACTGGATATTCAGCAATATGTATGGCAGAAGGGTTAATTGATAATGGAATTATTCATACAATAGACATAAATGAAGAATTAGTTTCAATTCAAAAAAAATATTTTAAAAAAACAAAAACTACAAACTCAATAATTCAACATGTAGGTGATGCCAAGGAGGTTATTGGAAAAATTGATGAAACTTTTGATATGGTTTTTTTAGATGCAGATAAAGAAAACTATATTGAGTATTATAATTTATGTATTGGCAAAGTAAGAAGTGGAGGATTAATTATTGCAGATAATGTACTTTGGACTGGAAAGGTTATTGATCCAAAAAGTTATGATGATGAATTAACTCAATATCTTATAGATTTTAACACAATTATAAATCAGGATGATAGAGTCGAAAATATTATTCTTCCCTTGAGAGATGGTTTAAATATTATTATAAAGAATTAGAGATTTCTTTTCATTGAACCAGTTAAATCATCAATATCATCTTTAACTTTATCTATTTCTTTGGAAATTGAATCTGTATCAATACCTTTTTTCTCAGCACTCTTTTTGATTTCTGTCTTTATTTCCTGCGTTGCATCTTTAACTTTTCTAATTCCTTGGGCCATACCTTTGGCAATATCTGGAATCTTGTCAGCTCCAAAAATCATTAGAATTATAAAAAATATAAATACTATTTCTGCACCACTAATAAATAAAAATGTCATCCTTGAATCCTTGATTTAAACTTATCGAAATCTGTATTTTCTTCCTTCTTTGGCCATGAATTATTTCTAGTATCGATATCTGCCGTTTCCTTATCAGGATCTAATACTATTTCAGTAATTTTTTTATTTGATGTTATAAGTTTTCTTACTTCTTTGTCATTTTTTCTCCAAACTTGAGCAGGATATGTTTTTCTTTGAATTTCTCCATCTTCAAATTTTATATCTACAATTATAGGCATTACCAATCCGCCAGGTTTTTCAAATACAACTTCATAGAAATATTTTGGTATTTCTAAATTCTTAATTTGATCTTCAGAATAATTTTCTTTTAAATAATTATTTAAAAGCTTTGAGTTTTCTAGAGGTGGTTTTTCTTTATAATTTTCATTGTCATTTTCAAATTTTTCAAAGAATACTAGAGGTCTAAGTCTATTTCTTTGAATACCTCTTTCCTCCATGATTTTTTTCATTTCTTCTCCTGGATTTGGTGAAACAAAATACTGATTCAACTCCTTTATCGAAATATCTACATAGTCTGTTGTATAAAACCATCCCCTCCAAAACCAATCTAGATCAACGGCAGAAGCATCCTCCATTGTTCTAAAAAAATCTTCAGGTGTTGGATGTTTGAACATCCATCTTTGAGAATAGGTTTTAAAAGCATAATCAAATAACTCTTTACCCATAATAGTTTCTCTTAAAATATTTAAAGCAGTAGCAGGCTTACCATATGCATTAGGGCCTAAACTAAATACATTTTCTGGGTTTGACATGATTGGTGCTAAAAATTTTTGATCAACACTCATATAATCAGTAATTAGATCAGCTGGTCCTCTATCCGATGGAAAATTTTTATTTGGATAAATTGCATCTGGATATTTTTCGCCAAATTCTTGTTCCGCTAAATATTGAACAAATGTGGTAAGTCCTTCATCCATCCACGCCCATTGTCTTTCATCACTATTAACAATCATCGGAAAGAAATTATGTCCAATTTCATGAATTATTACACCAATCATTCCAAACTTTACATCATCAGAATATGAACCATCAAAATTTGGTCTTCCAAAGTTGAAACATATCATTGGGTATTCCATACCTATTTGATGAGCATGAACTGAAACTGCTTTATGATATGGATAATCAAAAGTAAACTTTGAAAAAGTTTTAAGAGCTTCAACTACAGTAATAGTTGAATATTCCTCCCACAAAGGATTTCCCTCTTTTGGATATATAGAAACAGCCATTACATCTTCATCACCAATTTTTACTGCCATCATTTCAAGAATATATTTTCTTGATGTTGCAAAAGCAAAATCTCTAACATTTTTAGCTAAAAACTTCCAAGTTTTTTTCTCATTTGAAAAAGTCTTTTCTGCTTCAACTGCTTCATCTTGTGAAACAATAATAACAGGCTTATCAAATGACTTTTTAGCTTGATTAAATCTTTTCATCATATCTTTTGTGTAAACCTCTTTTCTATTAATCAACTCACCTGTAGCTTCAAGAATATGATCAGCTGGAACTGTAATATTTACTTCAAAGTCCCCAAAGGGTAGTGCAAATTCACCGTCTCCCCAAAACTGATAGTTTTGCCAACCTTCAACTTCATTATAAACACACATCCTAGGGTAAAATTGAGCAATTATATAAGCTCTGTTATCATCATTTGGAAATGTTTCATAACCAGATCTGCCATCTTGCTTAACGTGATCATTTATATTATACCACCATTTGATTTTAAATGAAAAAGATTGACCAGTTGAAATAGGATTTGGCAAATCAATTCTCATCATTGTTTGATTGATGATATAATCCAATGGTTTATTTTCAGTACTGGTAACATATTCAATATTAAATCCTCCGTCAAATGGACTTTTTAAGAATTCTTTATCAAATGAATCAGGTATATATGCTGGACCTACTCCATCGGAGTCAATTTCAAGACTTGGGGAGTCTTTTTTTCTAACGTTTTGATCTAATTGTAGCCAAATATAACTTAATGTCTCTGGTGAGTTATTTATGTAAGTTACAGTCTGGTCGCCATAAACTTTTTTATTTTTGTCATCTAACTCAATATTCATCTTATAATCTGCTTGTTGCTGATAATATGCTGGACCTGGTGCTCCAGATGCAGTCCTATACATATTAGGACTGGAAAATTCTTCGTACAACTGCCTAAATTTATTGGTGTTTATATGTCCTTCTTGTTTTTCTTGTTGAGAAAAAATATTTAAGGGAAAGACTATAAAAAAAAGTATTGAAAAAGTTAAATGTGTTTTCATTTGTAATGATTAAGGAATGTAAATTTACTAAATATCTATTTATGGAATAAATATTTTACTTTGGAAATTATTATTTGTGTGAATAAAACTTTTTTTATAATTATTTGATCTAAAAAGAATAATATTTTTTTGATTTTTAAATGAATTAAATAAAATTTTATTCTCAACAATAAAACTTTTTGAATCATTATTGTAAACTTCTATATAGTAAATTAATAGATCGTTTTTTCTTTCAAATCCTAGGTAATCTAATTCAAAATCAATTGTATTGCTGTAAATTTTAAAATTATCTTTCAAATAATTAGTAATTAATAAATTAGTTTTCTCATAATTTGAGTAATCTAATTTATTTGAATTAAAACCCAACTCTTTTTCTAAATCATCATGAAAAATTTTTAAGCTTACTTGATATGTTCCTGAATCATGATTAAAATCAATTAAAGTAGAGCTTACATAATACTTATGTAAAAATATTAGTAATATAAATGTTGATAATTTAATTATTAATTGATTCATAAAATTTTTCAAGATTAGTTAAAAGTAGAATATGATTTGAGTTTCTAAAATCTATCTCCATATCATAATTTTCCATAGCACCAATTACAAATTCATAAACACTATCAATGTCTAATTTGTAATTTTCTATAAAAAAATTAACTCCGTAAAATTGAATTATATCTGCTGCAACACCAGATCTTGACTCTAATTCTCTCGCTTTTCTTAGGGTTTTATAATAGCCACTTAATTGTTTATATGCAGCATCAATATCTAGAGGCATGACTGGAATAAGAATTGCATTTAATAGAAGGCTTCCACTATTTTTATAAACAATTTTTTCCTTTCTTTCTCCTTTAAAGCCTGGAATACCAGCATCATCAAAATTAAAAACCTCTTTTTCATTAATTTTTTTCATATCAGAAATCAAATCTCCAGATAAATTATAAGGTGAAACAGTTACACTTTCTAACTCATTAATAATTGGCTCAAGGTAAACTCTAATTGAGTCAGATTGATAAACAGCTTTTTCAATTATTATTAACTGAGTCTTAATTTGAACAGATGTGAAAAATATTGAGTCATTTTCTCTAACTCCTACTTTAAAAAACCCTTTATTATCTGTTATTGTCTTAGCACCTGATGTGCTATTAATAACGTGAATTCCACTAATATCTATAGTGTCATTTATAACTTCACCAACTATTGTTTTAAAATTATTTTCTTGAGAATAAAGAAAACTTGAAGCCAATAAAAAAAATAATATGTATCTAATTTTTTGCAATGGACTTTACAAACTTTTTACTTTGTTTAACAAGAAACTCAATTAATTCAAACTCATTATCTTTTTGAAGTAAGATCCTATCAGGGAAATTATCATCACAATAAAGTAAAAACTCATTTATTTTATCATCAGGAATCATTAAATTTTTAGTAAAGAAAATATCGTCATAAAGTTCTCTTAATAAATCACTTGGACGATATTTAAAATTTACACTTTTCTCCTGTGATTGATCACTAATTGATTTAGATATAAGTCTGTAAAGGTTTACAAAATTGACACCGTTTTTTAATTTTCCTTCTTCATTAATTACATTATTAACTCTTGTCGATTTATCAAATGTATAATCAAACCTTTTAAATTCTTCTTCTTTTAAATCTAAAAATTTTTCTTTATCATCTGGTGTAACAACTACTTGATCCAATTCGGTTACTTTTTCATTTACATCAATTACAATTCTATTTTTTTGAAGTATTTCTTTAGTTATATTTAATTCTCTAATTTGATACTGTACAGATGAAAAAATCAATTTATCGTTAAGTTTAACCTCAATTTCAAATTCTCCTTCTTCATTAGTTGTCGTGGCTTGTTGAGAGGTATTGTTTATAACATTTGCTGAATTTACATTTACATTTTTATAAAGAACTTTTCCTTTTATCCATGTTCTGTAGTCATCTTGTGAATAGGTAAAATTTATTGCAATTAAAAGAAAGATATTTAAAAAAATTCTCATACTAGTTCAAAGATTTAATTCTGATATTTCTAAACTTTATAGGGTGACTTTCAGATTGTAAAGAAATATATCCTTCGGTTAGCTTTTGATCCTTTTTATCAATCATATTTTCAGGAAGTCTACCATCATCACCATATCTTAAATTTGTATAAGTTAAAACAGTTTTTCCATTTATAATATGATGAGCTATAGAATCAGAGTAAACAATAATTTCTGCTTCGACCCAATCATCATTATTGAAGGTATCTGATTTTGATCTTGTGCAGTGTCCCTTAACTTTAACTGAATTCATATCCACATCCGTACCTGGTGTACATAAATTTCCAGTTGGACGAGAACCATCGTTGAGTCCTCCTAAAAACTGAGTTTCTATACTTACTGGAAATGGTTGATCTATCAAAAGAGTCTCTGGATGTTGACTGTGAAACATAACACCACTATTCTTTGTAGCCCATCCTTCCCCGCCATTAGCTTGTTCACCAAAAAATTTGTATTCCAACTTGAGATGATAATTTTTAAATTTTTTCTTGGTATAATATAAATGACCATATCTAAAATCAAAATTTTCATAATTTTCGTATGAGACTTGAATTTGTCCATCTTTTACTTTAAAGGTATTTCCAAAATTTTCACCACTTGGATATCCTTTAATTTTAACAGTCCAATCATCAAGATTATTTCCATTAAAAATATATTCCCAATCATCACCATTAGATAAACTTTTGAATCCTATTGCAATAAAAAAAATTGCTAGACCTACATAAAAAAAATTTAGAGATTTTTTCATAACTATAATTTTATATGAGCGGGAGACCGGGTTCGAACCGGCGACATTCAGCTTGGAAGGCTGACGCTCTACCAACTGAGCTACTCCCGCAAAAAAAATTTTATTTATTTTAACAAATAAATTTATTTCTTTGAATTTAACTATAAAATTAATCAAATCAAATGAGCTCTTGTTTTTAAGAAGTAAAATTCTAAGAAACAATATAAGTCCAGACGATTGTAAATTTGATGGTGATGAACTCAAAGATACTTATCATTTAGGAGCATTTTGTTCAGGAAAACTGATAGGAGCGGTTTCTTTAATAAAAAACAAATGTCAAAAAATGAGATTCAAAAACTGTTATCAGATGAGAGCACTTTGTGTTGATGATTTATTTCAAAAAAAAGGAGTAGGTAAAAAACTAGTCAAAGCAGTTGAAACTAGTTTAAAAGAATTAAGAATTAGTACTGTTTGGATGAATGCAAGAGAAACTGCAATACCTTTTTACCGAAAATTAAATTATATTAATACCAATATTAAATATTCTATTGGGCAAATTGGTCTACATTATTTAATGTATAAAAAACTATGATAGATTATAAATTATTATGTTTGGTAATAATAGTTTTTGGATTAAACTGTATGAATTCACAAAACATAGATTATAAAACTTTACTAGGTATAGAGCATTCAAGTTTAGTTGGAGATTCAATTAAACTAGAAAAAAACACATTTATTGCAATGGAAAAAATGAGGAAGGCAGCTCTTCTTGATGGAATTAAAATAAAAGTAGTTTCAGGTTTTAGAGATTTTGAAAGACAAAAGCAAATTTGGAACAGAAAGTTTAAAAAGTTTACTACTGAAAATAATTTAAGTGATTTGGATGCAATTAAAGAAATTATACGTTTTTCAACAATTCCAGGAACATCAAGACATCACTGGGGAACTGAAATTGATGTTATAGATGAAGATTTTAAAAATGAAAAAAATTTACTGATTTCTAACAAATATGAAGAAGGTGGAATATTTGAAAAGCTTAAAAAATGGATGGATAATAACTCTCAAAAATTTGGTTTTTACCTAACATATGATAACAATATAAATAGAAAAGGATTTGAATATGAGCCGTGGCATTATAGCTATTTACCAGAATCAAAAAAATATTTAGAAAGTTTTTTAAAAATTGATATTGTTGAAATAATTTCAAAGGTTGATATTAAAGGCAAAGAACTTTTTAACGAAAAATTTATTTCTGATTATATTAACAATAATATTCTAGAAATCAATCCTAATCTCAAATGATATTTTATAGCTAAATTTGCTTAGAACTATTGATTTGAAAAAAACTAAAAAACTAATTCTATTAATTCTGGATGGTTGGGGAATTTCAAAAGATCCAGCAAAGTCTGCAATAGATAAAGCAAATACGCCTTGCTATGATTCATTGATTAAAAAATACCCAAATGCAAAACTTTTAACACATGGTAAAAGCGTAGGACTTCCTGATGGACAAATGGGAAATAGTGAAGTTGGTCATATGAATATTGGAGCTGGAAGAATAGTTTTTCAAGAATTAGCCAAAATAAATAATGATATAAAAAATGGTTTTTTAAAAAAAAATAAATCATTAAATAAGTGCATTGATCAAGCAATTTTAAATAAAAAAAATATTCATCTTATTGGCTTAGCTTCAGATGGTGGTGTACATTCTCATATTTCTCATTTAAAAGAATTAATAGATATTATTGAATCTAAAAAAGCTAAGAACACCTTTATCCATGCATTTACCGATGGTAGAGATGTCGATCCTATGTCTGGATTAAAGCATATAAAAAGTATTTTAGATTTTATTGAAAATTCAAGTTTTGAGTTAGCGTCTATATGTGGAAGATATTATTCAATGGACAGAGACAAAAGATGGGATAGAGTAAAGAAAGCATATGATCTTTTAGTTAATGGAAAGGGATATGTAAGTAATGATCCACTAAAAGCAATTCAAGAATCTTACAATAATGGTATAACTGATGAATTCATAAGTCCTATAGCAATAGCTAAAAACAATAAACCCGTGGCTAAAATAAAAGATGGTGATTTGGTTCTATTTTATAATTTTAGAACCGATAGAGGAAGGCAATTAACAGAGGTTTTAAGTCAGTATGATTTAATTGAATTTGGAATGAAAAAATTAGACTTAAACTATTTAACAATGACTAATTATAATAATGATTATAATAATATATCTGTTATATATGAAAACAAAAACTTAAAAGACACTTTAGGTGAAGTTTTATCTGTTAATAGTAAAAATCAAATCAGAATTGCTGAAACTGAAAAATATCCACACGTAACCTTCTTTTTTAATGGTGGAAAAGAAGAAAAATTCATTAATGAAAAAAGAATAATGTGTGAATCACCTAAGGTTGCAACTTATGATTTAAAACCTGAAATGAGTGCTCTGAGTATTACTAACTCCATAATCCCTGAAATACAAAATAAAAGCGCTGATTTTATTTGTTTAAATTTTGCAAATCCTGATATGGTTGGACATACCGGAGATTTTAAGGCTGCAATTAAAGCATGTGAAGCTGTCGATGATTGTACTAGTACAATTATTAAAGAATGTTTAAAAAATGATTACTCAATAATTTTAATAGCTGATCATGGCAATAGTGATGTTATGATTAATGATGATGGAACTCCAAATACTGCACATACAACTAATCCTGTTCCAATAATTATAATTGATGATGATGTTAAAAAAGTTAATGATGGTGTTCTTGCAGATATAGCTCCTACTATTTTAAATATTTTAGATCTTAAAAAACCAAAACTAATGACTGGTAATACATTGATATGAAAAAAATAACTCTTCTATTAATATTAATTTTTTTTTCATGTAAAAATCCATCAACAAAAAGTAATGAAAAAGATGAAACTATCGATGATATTGAATATGTTGATTTAATTGGAAGCTTTAATAGAACTGATTTAAATAAAGATCCTTACCGTTCATGGTTTTTAGAAAATTATGAGAATTATGAACTAGATTTAGAAACTGCATCTAAGTTGAAAAAATTAATTAATCGTAAAATAAAAATCAAAGTTATAATGGGTACATGGTGCAGTGATAGCAGAGATAATGTGCCTGGGTTTTTCAAATTAATGGATCATATAAAGTTTAGAAAAAGAAATATCGAATTAATTGGACTTAACGTTGATAAAAAAAATCCAAATGAAGATGAATTAAAATATGAGATAATTAATGTTCCTACTTTTATTTTTTATAATAATGATAAAGAAATTAATAGAATAGTTGAGCTAACAATTGAATCACTAGAAAAAGATATTTTAAAAATATTAGATGGTTCTGGTTATCAAAATGCATATTATGGATTCTAAGAAAATTATTTTAAAATCTATTGAAGAAATTAAGTTGATGTATGAAAGCGCACAACTTGTTTCTAAAACTTTAGGTTTGTTAGCTAAAGAAATTAAGCCTGGAATTAATTCTCTAGATTTAGATAAATTAGCAGAAGAATTTATTAGAGATAACGGAGGAATACCTGGTTTTCTGGGTATGTATGATTTTCCAAATACATTATGTGTAAGTCCAAATTTTGAAGTTGTTCATGGAATACCCAACAAAAAACCTTTAGAAAATGGAGATATTGTATCAATAGATTGCGGAGTATTAAAAAATGGATTTTATGGAGATCATGCATACACATTTAAAGTTGGAGATGTATCATTAGAAGTTCAAAAACTTTTAGATATTGCATTAGCTTCATTATACATTGGAATTAAAGAGTTTAAAAAAGGTAAAAGAGTAGGTGATATAAGCAATGCCATACAATTTTATAATGAAACTAATGGATATGGCGTAGTTAGAGAATTAGTTGGCCATGGATTAGGTAGAAGTTTACATGAAAGTCCTGAAATTCCAAATTTTGGTAAAAAAGGTAATGGTAAAAAATTTGAAGATGGGATGGTCTTAGCTATTGAACCAATGATTAATATGGGAACAGAAAAAGTTAATTTCTTAAATGATGGTTGGACTGTAGAAACTGCTGATAAACTACCAAGTGTTCATTTTGAACATGATGTAGCTATGATAAATGGCAAACCCATTCTTCTATCAACGTTTGATTTTATATATGAATCTTTGGGCATAAAATCAGATGAAGAAAATGAATTTAAATGGAATGAGAATAATTATTAAATTCTTACTGAATTACTTTCCAAGAAGTATATTAATTAGATTAAGTATAATCTTTCGACCAGTTTTTAATTTTCTTTTTAGTGGCGATAAGTTTTTAGATCCTATTAATGAAAAATCTTATTCAAGATTTTTTCCATATGGTTATAATAATCCTAGAAAAAATGCTCTATCATTAGGAACTTTATCACTAGAGCGACATCGTTTATTATGGCTGTATTTAAAAAATGAAACATCTTTTTTTAATATAGATAATAAGATTCTTCATATA
Organism: Cryomorphaceae bacterium; assembly: GCA_003331885.1. Taxonomy (GTDB): domain Bacteria; phylum Bacteroidota; class Bacteroidia; order Flavobacteriales; family Flavobacteriaceae; genus Eutrophosalina. Next base: position 29,888 of record QOPZ01000004.1, read on the forward strand.
GCTCCTGAACAGTGTTTCTATTATTTTTTTAAAAAATATTTTAAAGATTATTATACAGCTGATTTAAATTCGCCATTAGCTGAATACAAAGTGGACATATGTAAAATGCCCTTTGATGATAATTCATTTGATTATATTTTATGTAATCATGTTTTAGAACATGTCTATGATGATGATTTAGCAATTATTGAATTAAGAAGAGTTTTAAAAAATAATGGTGTTGCAATTTTACAAGTACCATTAGATTTAAAATTAAAAAACACAATTGATGGTAGAGATATAAATAATTTAAAAAAAAGAAATGAATTATTTGGCCAATATGATCACTTAAGAGTTTATGGAAATGACTTTTTCGATAAAATTAAAAAGCATGGATTTAATGTCAAAAGAGTAAAATACTGTGACAATTTAAGTGTTAGTCAGATTAAAAAATATGGTTTAATTAAGGAAGAAATAATTCCTTATTGTGTTAAGGTTGAATAATTAATTCTTTAAATCCATCGGAAATATACTCCGAAAGATTATTATTAGAATCAAAATAAATTATTAGTGATTCAATTTCATCATTATTTTCAGTAAGATTTATTATATAATCTAAATTACCAACCATCATGGCAGTGGCATAAGCATCAGCTACAAAGCAAGATTTGGATATTACAGAGGCACTTAGAATATTGCTTTGTTGGGATTTACCATTCAAAGGATTAATTGTATGAACATATTTAATTCCTGTTTTAGGGTCAACTCTATAATTTCTATAATTACCTGATGATGCTATTGATACATTATTTAGTTTAACTTTTTTACTAATTATATCATCTTGTTTCTTCGGTTCAGGATTTTCAATTCCAATTTTCCAAAAACTATCTTTAAAATGATTTTTGCCCATAGATCTTATTTCACCGCCAATATTAATCATGTAGTCATTGACCCCCTTCGACTCTAACATTTCGCCAACTATATCAACCGCATATCCTTTAGCAATTGCATTAAAATCAAGTTTTGTGAATTGATTTTGTTTAACTAGCTTATTGTTTACTATAGATACTTTGTCAAAACCAACAGATTGTAAAATCAATAATATTTCGTTAGAATTTATTTCATTTATAGTTTTGTCAGGACCAAATCCATAATATTCAAGTAAATTTCCAATTGATGGGTCAAACATGCCCCCAGTTTTATTGTAAATGACTTTTGATTTATTAAAAACATCAATAAATAAATTATCAAGTTGAATATTCTCTCCTCTATTAACTTTTGAAATAGTTGAGTTATCAATGTATGTTGATAATGAATTATCAAACATAGAAAAGATTGAATCTATTTCTGTTTTGTTAATTATATTCTCATCATGAGAGAAAAATTTAATATTATAAAAAGTCCCAAACGTAGAGCCTGAAAGTTCATCATAAGGTCTTTTAATATCGCAGGAAATAATAAGATTAACTGAAAGAAATAAGCAAAAATACTTTTGGTAAGAATATAATTTATTCTCCAAAGTCATCAAATCTAATATTCTCTGGTGGAACTCCATAATCAAGAGCCATTTTATCAACTGCTTTATTCATAAGAGGAGGCCCACAGTAGTATACCTCAATATCTTCAGGTGATTCATGATGATCTAAATAATTATCAATAACAGCTTGATGAATAAATCCGACAAAACCGTCACCCTCACCATCTAATCCATCTTTAACTTTCCAATTATCTTCATCCATTGGTTCAGATAAAGCGATATAAAACTTAAAATTAGGGTAATCTTTTTCTAAAGCTCTAAAATGATCAACATAGAAGAGTTCTCGTTTTGATCTTCCTCCATACCAGAAGTTTACTTTTCTTCCCGATTTGACTGTTCTAAATAAATGATATAGGTGTGATCTCATTGGAGCCATCCCAGCACCACCTCCTATATAAAGCATTTCTGCATCTGATTCATTAATGAAGAAGTCACCGTAAGGTCCAGAAATAGTAACAGTGTCACCTGGTTTCTTTGCAAAAACATAAGTAGATGCTATTCCAGGATTTACATCCATCCAGGCATTTTTATTTCTATCCCATGGAGGAGTAGCAATTCTTACATTCAGCATAATTTCTCTTCCTTCAGCAGGAAAAGATGCCATTGAGTATGCTCGCTCTACATCTTCATCATTCTTCATTTTCAAATCCCATAATCCGAATTTGTCCCATTCCATTTTGAATTTTTGAGGATCGTCAGGATGTTCTTTAGGATGAGATGTTATATCAATATCTTTATAATTAACCTCACACTTAGGAATTTCAATTTGAATATATCCGCCAGCTTTGTAATTCATTTCTTCAGGTATTTCAACAACAAACTCTTTGATAAAGGATGCTACATTATAATTTCTTACAACTTTAGCTTCATATTTTTTAATTCCAAAAACTTCCTCAGGAACATGAATTTTCATATTCTCCTTTACTTTTACTTGACAGCCTAATCTCCAGCCATCTTTTATTTCTTTTCTTGAAAAATGAGGAACCTCAGTTGGTAATATTTCACCGCCTCCATCATTAACAATACATTTACACTGAACACATGTACCACCACCTCCACAGGCTGATGGTAAAAAAACTTTGTTATTACCTAAAGTTGATAAGAGAGTACTACCAGAATCAACTTCAATTTCTTTTTCATCATTAATCAGAATTTTAACTGGTCCTGAGGGGAGCAACTTTGCCTTTACAGCTAGTAATAAGGCAACTAAAATATAAATAATCAGAATAAAGATTATTGTACTAATTAATATGTAAGTATAAACGCTCATAATTTAATTCCCATAAAACTCATAAATCCAATTGCCATAAGTCCTGTTATAATAAATGTAATTCCTAACCCTCTTAATGGCGCTGGAATATTTGAATAAGCAATTTTTTCTCTAATAGCAGCAATAGCTACAATTGCTAAAAACCAACCAACACCCGATCCAAATCCATATACTGTAGCTTCAGAAACATTAGTAATATCCTTAATTTTTAGAAATAGTGATCCACCAAGAATGGCACAATTTACAGCAATTAACGGAAGAAAAATTCCCAATGAACCATAAAGTGCAGGTGAAAATTTTTCAATAATCATTTCTACTAGTTGTACCATAGATGCAATTACTGCAATAAACATTATAAGACTTAGAAATCTTAAATCTAGTTCAGCATATTCAGGGCCTATCCATTCAAGGCCTCCTGGGACCAATAAATATTCCCATATTAAATAGTTTATAGGAACTGTGACAGTTAAAACAAAAATCACTGCAAGCCCCATTCCTACTCCGTTTTTTAGGGTTTTTGAAATAGCTAAGTAAGAGCACATTCCAAGAAAATATGCAAATACCATATTTTCTATAAAAATACTTTTAATAAATAAATTTAAATATTGCTCCATCATTTTAATTTTCCTCTATTAATTTTGTATTTCTAGATCTTTGAACCCATATTATTAATCCTACAGTTATTAAAGCCATTGGAGAAAGCAGCATAAGTCCATTATCTTCATAACCCATTTCATATATAAAGTCAGGAATTACCTGAACTCCCATTAACTTTCCTGAGCCTAAAAGCTCTCTAAAAAAAGCTACAAGTATTAAAATAAATCCATATCCAAAAGCATTTCCAATTCCATCAAGAAAGGATTTCCATACTCCATTTCCAAGGGCAAAAGCTTCCAACCTTCCCATCACAATACAGTTAGTAACAATTAATCCAATAAAAATTGATAATTCCTTACTTACATCGTAGGCGTATGCTCTAAGAACCTCATCAACTAGAGCTACCAATGATGAAATTACAACTAGAAAAACAATAATCCTTATTCTATTTGGGATCAAATTCCTTAGTAAAGAAATAATAACATTACTACTTGCCATTACAAAAATGACCGACATAGTCATAACAATTGCAGGTTTTAGTTGAACAGTAATAGCAAGTGCAGAACATATTCCTAAAACTTGAACAGTTATTGGATTATTATCATCTAATGGATCTGTTAAAAGTTGCCTATTTTTTTTAGAAAAAATAGGCTCACTATTTTTTGATATAAAAAAGAAAGATGATTTATTTTTATTTTTTTCGCTCATTTCTTAATTCATTACGACGGATTGATTCATTTTATTAATAAATGGAATATAATTTTTAATTCTCTCATAAATCATATTAGTAACTCCATCTCCAGTAATTGTTGAACCTGAAATTGCATCAACCTCATGATCGTTTTTATCAGTATTTCCAGGGTCATTATTACCTTTCAAGACAGTTATACCAACAAAATCACCTGAATCATTAAATATTTTTTCTTGTTCAAAGCTTTTCTTAAACCAGTCCTGAGTTATTTCAGCACCCAGGCCAGCAGTTTCTCCTTTGTGATCAAAAGAAGCACCTTTAATTGTATTGAAATCACTTTCAAAAGATATATATCCCCAAATTGCATCCCAAAGTCCAAAACCTCTTAACTCGATAATATAAAACTGTTTAGAATCTATTTCAGCAACATAAAGAGGGAAATGTTGATTATTATAATCTTTTTTTAACTCTTTTACTAAATCAATTTCAGAAAAAGGATTTAACGACTCATTAATAGATCCATCTAGCTTTAATGATAATTCTTGAATGATAAATTTATTATAATAGCTTTCGGCCTCTTCCCTATTAACATTAACTCCAACGGTTGAAAGAATATTTTGCATTTTTTCATTTCTTACATTCTCATCTTGTAAAGGTTTAAGAGTTCTTGCAGTAAAAGTTAGAATTGAAGCGATACCTACAATAAGTAATCCAATAAATAAAAAAGTATATAGATTTGAATCTCTGTTCATTAAACTGTTTTTAATTTAGTATTAAATCTTTTTTCCCTTCTTTTGACACTTGCCTCTATAACATAATGATCAATTGTTGGTGCAAATACATTCATTAATAATATTGCTAACATAACACCCTCAGGATATGCAGGATTAAAAACTCTTATCAGTATACAAAATATACCAACAAGTAATCCATATATCCATTTACCTTTAAGCGTCTGGGCTGCAGACACTGGATCGGTTGCCATAAAGACAACTCCAAAAGCAAAACCACCAACAATTAAGTGATTGAACCAACTAAAACTCATTAATTCATTTGCACCCCAAAGGTTAAAAAGAAATCCTGTTACAGCTGCTCCAATAATAGATCCAACCATAATTCTCCAACTTCCAACACCTGTATATATCAATATAGCAGCGCCAATTAACACCATTAGTGTTGAGGTTTCGGCAATTGAACCTGGAATAGATCCAATAAACATTTCCATAACACTATACTGCTCAGGTGAATTTCCGGCAGCGAGCATACCAAGAATTGTTTCTCCAGAAACACCATCAACATTAGAAGCTTCTGAAACCCAAACTTGATTTCCAGACATGTATGTAGGATATGCAAAAAAAGCAAATGCCCTAGCTGTAAGAGCAGGGTTTAATATATTCATACCTGTCCCACCAAAAGCTTCTTTACCAATTAAAACTGCAAATGCGACAGAAACACCAACCATCCAAAGCGGAATGTCAACGGGCATTATCATTGGAATTAGAAGGCCAGTAACTAGATAACCCTCATTAACTTGATGCCCCCTAAAAACTGCGAATGCAAATTCAATTCCTAAACCAACTATATAAGAGACAGCAATCATTGGAAGTATTTTATATGATCCATGAAGAAAAGCATCAAAAGTTGAAAATGTCTCTCCTGTTTGGTACAGATACTGATAGCCTGTGTTATATATTCCATAAACAAGAGCTGGTAATAGGGCTATAATAACAGTAATCATTACTCTTTTCAAGTCAATTGCGTCCCTAATATGAGAACCTGTTTTTGATGTATGATTTGGAACAAATAAAAATGTTTCAAAAGCATTAAAAGCTGGATAAAGCTTTTCAAACTTTTGACCCTTATCAAAAGGTGTTTTCATTTTTTCTACTAATCCTCTTAAATCCATATTATAAAGTTTCTTTTATTAAAAAATCTATACCATTTCTAACAATTGTTTGTGCCTCAATTTTTGAGGATGAAGCATAATCAATTAATCCAAAATCTTCAGGAGCAACTTCATAAATTCCCAATCTTTCCATTTTTTCAATATTTCCAATCATACACTCTTTTACTAATTGCATAGGGTAAATATCCATTGGAAAAAATTTTTCCATTTCACCAGTTACTACAAAAGCTCTTTCTTCTCCATTGAGATTGGTATCATATTCTTTTGGTTTTGATGAACTGAGCCAATTAAATGAAGATCTGTAGATACTAGGAACACTGTTATTGATAAAAGGTATCCAGCCAAATAATTTAAAGTGGTTTCCCTCTTTAAGAATAGACAAATTATTATTATAAAAACCAATAAATTTATCGATACCAACACTTTTACCACTTAAAACATCTCCATTAATCAATCTCAAACTTTGATTTTTTTGAAAATTAATATTTTTTAATATTGACTCAATTTTTGCCCCAATTATTGTTCTAAAATATTTTGGATTTTTTACTGGAGGTCCAGACACAGCTATAGTTCTAGTAGGAATATATTCACCTTCTAAGAATAAATTTCCAATTGTACAAACATCCTCTGGTTTTAAAATCCACACTGACTCACCAGAGCTAATTGGATTTACATGATGGATTTGAACACCAACATTTCCTGAGGGATGAGGACCTTCAAAAACAGTACTTTTATAATTTGAAAGTTGTTCCTTGAAGAATGTTTGACTTTTCTTAATTCCAAGATTCACATTTTTTGGACAAATAATTTCAAGTACATCAAGTCCAGCTTTAAAAAGATCCATTCTGTCTTTTAAAATAAACTCAAAATCAACGGAAAGAGGTGCAGAGTCAAAACAAGATACATGGATTGACTTTGGTTTTTCATCAGGATTGGCTATGATATCAAATGGTCGTTGTTTTATAAATGGCCAACAACCTGATTCTAATAAAAGCTTAACTACCTGATCTTTTTTTAAATTATTAAGATTAGGAATTTTATGCTTTACCTTTAAATCTTTTTTATCTGTTTTGATCAGAATTTCAATAATTTTTCTTCTATCTCCTCTAGTTATTTTTTCAATAACACCTGAGGATGGAGAAACAAACTTTATTTCTTCATTTGACTTAGAGTAAAAAATGGGTTGACCTCTTTTTATGGATTGACCTTCTTTTACTAAAAGCTTAGGAACGATCAAATGAAAATCATCTAAAATTAGGGCAAGTTGAGTAGGTAAAGGAACTTTTTTTAATTCTTTATCTGCTACACCTTTGATATTAATGGATAAACCATTTTTGATCCTAATGTCTGTTGACATAAATCCAATAAAATTCGGTGCAAATATACGACGAAGTAAAATAATTATTACTAATATTATGTAGTTTTTTTATGAGAAATTTTAAAGATTTTATTAACTATTTGTTTACATTATTTTTTTTTAGTTTGAGCTTGTGTGCTCAAGATGAAAATATTGCAAGTATAGAAATCATTAATCAATCAAACAATTCAAAAAATTCTATTTTCCTAAAGGGGGATTTAATAAATGTAAGGTTTGATGAATTAAGTAATAAAATCAAAAATTACTATTACACTTTTGAACATTGTGACTACAATTGGGAAAAGTCAATTTTATTTAAAAATGAATTTATTGAAGGATTTGATGATATTAGAATTTCTAATTATCAAAAGTCATTTAATACCCTACAAAAATTCATTAATTATTCATTTAATATTTCTCATAAAAAATTAAAAATATCTGGAAATTATATACTAACTGTTAAGGACAACTATGATAAAGAGATTTTAAAAAGAAAATTTATTATTGTAGATCAATATAATATTGGAGACATTCAAATTAGTAGAGCAAAAGCAAACAAAATTATTGATACTCATCAAAACTTAAAAGTGACTTTTAATTGTATTGAATGTTTTTATGATAACAATGCTGATTATAAATTATTAGTAATAAGAAATAATAATTTTAATGACTTTAAAATCATCAACAAGCCTACATTCAAAACTTCAAAAAAACTTATATATGATAATGTGCTTTTTGAAGGTGGTGACGAATACCTAAGCTTTGACACAAAAAATATTTTATCAACAAGCAATAAAATAAAAAAGGTTTTGAATGACAAGATCTACAATACTATACTTTATGATGATTTAAAAAAAATGATTTATTCATATAACCCAGATAAAAACGGTGAATTTATCGTAAACAGTAATAACGATAATAATTCTACAGATTCTGACTATACTCTAGTGAAATTCACGCTAAACAAAGAAAGTGATTTTGATGAAAATTTATTTATTGTTGGAGGGTTTAATAATCATGATTTAAACGAAAAATATAGGCTTAATAAACTATCAAAAAACAAGTTTGGAATTGAATTAAAACTAAAACAAGGCTATTATAATTATAAATATGTCAAAATTAAAAATGGAGCTTTAAAAAATATTTCCAATTTTTGGCAAACAGAGAACAATTATTCAGCAATTTTATATCAAAAAAAACAAACTGATAGGTATTATAAAATTGTAGGATTTGGGGAAAAAAATTCATTTAAAATCGTAAATTAGAAGTAATATTATTTTGATTAAATGATCAGCAAAATTACAGACTTAAATAATTTAAAAGGAATTAGAATTTCTACAAAATCATTTTTTATTAAAAGTATTACTCTAAAAAAAAATATTAATTATTTATTTAAGAATGTTATTACGATAACTAATAAAAGTAAAAATTCGATTCAGATTATTTCAAAACATAAAAAAATCCTTGAAACATTTGGAATGAGAAAACTCAACTCCCTTTTAAAAGAAAAACATATAATAAAACCAGGGAAAAAATTAACTCTAAATTTAAATTATTCAGTACAATCAAAAATTGCTACAATTAAAGGTTATTTTTCAATGATAAGTTTAAATAACTCCTCAAAATTTAGAGCATATATTCCAAAGACAAAGCTCTCACATCCTGAAATTTTAAATTAATGAATAAAGTAAAACAATATAAAGCCGAAAATGAGCCAGTTTTAGGTTATAAAGCAGGCTCAAAAGAAAGAAATAATGTTGAAAAAACATACAATGATATGTTTAATTCAAAAGTTGATGTCCCATTATACATAGGTGGAGAAGAAATACTTACTGAAAAAAGAAAAAATATACTACCTCCACACGATCATATAAATATTGTTGGAACTTATTCTCAAGCAGATGAAAATCATGTTCAAGATGCTATTGAAAATTTAATTGAAAATAAAGAATCTTGGTCAAATACACCCTGGGAAAAGAGATGTGAAATATTTTTGAAAGCTGCTGATTTATTGTCAAATGAATATCGTGCAAAAATTACTGCTGGAACTATGATTGGTCAATCAAAAAATATTTTTCAAGCTGAAATTGATGCTGCATGCGAGTTTATTGATTTTTTAAGATTTAATGTTTCTTATTTAACTGAAATTTATAATGAGCAGCCAATTGATGGACCTGGAAAATCTAACCAGCTAGAATATCGACCCTTAGAAGGATTTGTTTATGCTGTAACACCATTTAATTTTACTGCTATTGGTGGAAATTTATGTGCTAGTGCTGCTTTAATGGGTAATGTAGTACTATGGAAGCCTAGTGATAATCAAATTTATACAGCAAAAATCACAATGGATATTTTTAAGGAAGCTGGTCTGCCAGAAGGAGTTATAAATCTAGTTTCAGGTGATCCAGAAATGATAAGTGAAACAGCTCTTAAACATTCTGAATTTTCAGGACTACATTTTACGGGATCAACTTCAGTATTTAGAGATTTGTGGAAGAAAATTGGCAATAATATTTCTTTATATAGAGATTACCCAAGAATTGTAGGAGAAACAGGTGGAAAAGATTTTATCTTTTGTCACCCAACAGCAAATATTGATGCAACTTCGACAGCCATCATAAGGGGAGCTTTTGAATTTCAAGGTCAAAAATGTTCAGCTGCATCAAGAATATATATACCAGAATCTATTTCTAAAAAATTAATTGATAAAGTAATTGATCAAACAAAAACTATCAAAATGGGTTCCCCAATTGACTTTAATAATTTTATGACAGCTGTAATTCATGAAAATGCTTTTGATAGAATTTCCAATTATATTGATTTTGCAAAATCAAGTGATGATTGTGAAATATTACATGGTGGCAACTATGATAAATCTGTTGGATATTTTGTTGAACCAACTATTTTACTTACTAAAAATCATCAATTTAAAACAATGCAAGAAGAAATTTTTGGACCTGTTGTTACTATGTTTATATATAAAGATGAAGAATGGCTAGAAATGCTTGATATTGTTGATAAAACATCAGATTATGCTTTAACTGGAGCTTTTATATCTGAAAATGAAGACAGCATTGATATTGCATTAAATAAATTAAGATATAGCGCTGGAAACTTTTATATAAATGATAAACCATCTGGAGCTGTTGTTGGTCAACAACCCTTTGGTGGCTGTAGAGCATCAGGCACTGATGATAAAGCTGGTTCAAAACTAAATCTATTAAGATGGGTAAGCCCAAGACTAGTCAGCAGGACTCATAATCCGCCGACTAAATATCCATATGATTATATGGATTAGGTATATATAATATCTTTTTAGTATCAAAAAATGTTTCAGAATAAGTTTTACTTAAGTCAATCAATTCATATTTTTTAATGGTATTTAATTCTTCTTTTAAATCTCCTCCTTTAAGGGATATTATTCCATTTTTTATTTTATTATTATTTTGAGTTTTAAACTTGTTCTTGCAAATCTTAACAATATTTGCAGTTGAGCTTACTGCCCTATTTACAATAAAATCATATTTACCTTTTAGTTCATTTGCATCTAGTTTTTCAGCTTTAACATTTAAAAGACCTAATTCTTTAATTATTTGTTTAATTACATAAATTTTCTTTTCCTTTCTATCAACTAAATGAAAAAAAGATTTTGGAAATAGTATGGCAAGAGGAATTCCAGGCAACCCACCGCCGGTTCCAA
>QOPZ01000036.1 GCA_003331885.1 Cryomorphaceae bacterium
TGAAATTGGAAGGTTAGGTTGGCTAAAGAACTTAGGTTTTTCTTACAGAAAATTAGAGGAAGAAGATTTTATTTTACCAGTTATAAGAGCAAATACTATATTTAGAAAACCTGCATTTTTTGAAGATGAATTAATATTAGAAACATCATTATTAAAGCTTCCATCATACTCCATCGAATTTGAATATAAAATTTTTAAAAATAACGAGCTGATTAATGAAGGATATACAAAACTTGTTTTTTTAAATAAAAAAAATAATAAACCAATTAGATGTCCAAAAAAAATAGTGCTTGCTATTACTAAATCGGATAAATAATTTTAATATTATCATTCATTAATTGAAATTCATTTTTCAATCTTCCATTAATTTTTGGCGATTTAACTCCATCATTTAATTCTTTTGAATTTTGAATAATTCTAGCTTCATCCCATATACCTTTATCTATGAAATTTTGAATTGTTTTACTCCCACCTTCAACTATTATTGATTGTATATTTTTATTATATAAGTAATCACATATTTCATGAACCGTAAACAAATCTTCATCATTGATTTTGTTATAATTAGAATCTTTAAAATTTTTATTATTTGTTAAAATAAATTTTTCTGGGTTATTATTATCCCAAAGTCTTGAGTTTAGAATTGGAGAGTCATTTTCATATGTTTTTCCTCCGATTAAAATTGCATGCTCTTGACTTCTCCATTTATGCACAAGTTGTCTGCTATAAATATTTGATATCCAATATGGTCTATTGTTTTTTTGTTTTTTTGGACTTATAAATCTATCAAGTGTTTCAACCCATTTTAAAATTATATATGGTCTTTTTTTATTTTGAAAGGTTAAAAATCTTTTGTGTAATTTTTTACATTCATTCTCTAAAATTCCAGTTTTTACTTTAATATTATTGTTTTTAAGATAATTTATTCCCCTTCCATTAACTAGTTTGTTAGGGTCATTTATACCAACTATAACTTCTTTAATTTTTTTATTAGAAATCGCTTCACAACATGGTGGGGTTTTTCCATAATGAGAGCATGGCTCAAGTGTAACATATAATGTAGATTTTTTTAGAACTTCATTATCACTTATTTTATTTATTACGTTTATTTCTGCGTGGTTGCTTCCATGTTCTTTTGTAAATCCCTCAGAAATTATTTTCCCATCATAAAAAAGTAAAGCACCAACATTTGGATTTGGATATGTATTCCCTAATGCTTTAAGTCCTAAGCTTATACATCTTTTCATCAGTAAATCATGGTTCATCCCTTTCTTTTATTAGTATCTTTATAGAATATTCTAATTTAATAAAATGAAAATTGAAATTAGAGAAATTCTTAAGAAAGATAATCTAAAAATTAAGGAAGTTTTAGTTAGTGTAATGAATGAATTTGGAGTCCCAGATGAGGGTACTGCTATGCAAGATGAAGAATTAAATTTTATGTTTGAATCTTATCAAGATAAGAATTCAAAATATTATATAGTCCTTGCTGATAATTTTATTTCTGGTGGTGCTGGTATTTCAAAATTGAAAGGAACTAAAGAAAATATTTGTGAGCTTCAAAAGATGTATTTTTTACCGAATATTAGACGATTAGGTATTGGTTCAAAATTAATATCTATATGTTTAGATTTTGCCAAGAAAAGTGAATACAAATACTGTTATATTGAAACTATGTATAATATGATAAATGCACAAAACCTTTATAAGAAAAATGGTTTTATAGAACTTAATCATCCTTTAGGAGATACAGGCCATAGTTCATGCCCAGTATGGATGAAATTGAAATTATGAATTTAAAATCTTATAAAAAGTTATTTTCAAAAGCCTTAACTAATCAATATTCAAAAAAAGAAATTGATTCATTATTTTATGTTTTAGTTGATTTTTATTTAGGAATAAGTAGAATTAAATTTATTCAAGAGCCAATGTTTTTTTTATCAAAAAACAAGATAAATCTGCTAGATTCAAAACTTAAATTAATTAAAAATAAAATGCCTATTCAATACGTTACAGGTAAAGTTTTACATAAAAAACTTACATTCTATTTAAATGAAAATGTTTTGATTCCTAGACCAGAAACCGTTGAATTGTGTGATTGGATAATTTCTGATCAAAAAAATAAAATTTCAATTTTGGATATTGGAACAGGTTCTGGTCTGATTTCAATTATTTTAAAAAAATATTTAGATAACTCAAATGTTGAGGCTTGGGATAAATCGATTAAAGCACTTGAAATTGCAAAAAAAAATTCTTTAGTTAATAATGTAAAAATCAATTTTAAGGAGGTTGATGTTTTAAAAAAAATTGAATTCAATAATAAATATGATTTAATTGTTTCTAATCCGCCCTATGTTGATAAGTCTGAAATACCATCTATTGATGTTAGTGTTAGTAAATTTGAACCACACTCTGCTATTTTTGTTGATGGTGATGATAATTTAGTTTTTTATAAAAAAATAATTGAATTTTCAAAAGTTGCTCTTAATGATCTAGGTGTATTATATTTAGAATGTCACACTGATAGAATAAAAAGTATAAAGAATTTATTAAAGATTAATAACTTTAAAAAAATAATGATCAAAGAAGACCTAAACGGAAGAGAAAGGATGATTAAAGCTTACAAATGAATATAAAAAAAGAAATAATTTTTTTAAGCACAGAATTACATAAGCATAATTATTTATATTATATGCTAGATAAGCCTGAAATTTCCGACTATCAATTTGATAAAATGATGAAAAAACTCGAAGACTTAGAGTTTAAATATCCCCAACTTAAAGATCCAAATTCACCCACACAAAGAGTAGGGAGTTTACTAAACAATAGTTTTAATTCGGTTGATCATAACTTTCCAATGTATTCATTAGAAAATTCTTATTCAAAGGATGAATTAATTAAATGGAAAGATCGGTTGGTGAAAATATTAAAAACAGAAAAAATATCTTTTTCATGTGAATTAAAATTAGATGGTGTTTCAGTTTCTGTCTCATATAAAAAAGGAAATCTTATTCAAGGATTAACTAGAGGAGATGGGATAAGCGGTGATGATGTTACCAAAAACATTAAAACAATTAATACCATTCCATTAAAGACATTAATTAGTGTTGATTATGATTTTGATGTAAGAGGTGAAGTTATTATAGAAAAAACTGATTTTGTAAAATTAAATGAAAGTAAAATTAAAAATGGTGAGGAACCATATAAGAATCCTAGAAATACTGCTTCAGGAAGTATTAAACTTGTAAGTAGTAAAGAAGTTAGAAAAAGACCCTTAAAATGTTATTTCTTTCAAATAGTTTCTGAAAATAATCCATTTAATACTCAAACTGAATCTTTAAATGCTTTAAAAGATCTGGGTTTTAATGTCTCTAATAGTCATAAATATTGTAAAAATATAGATGAAGTATTTGATTTTATTTCATATTGGGATAAACAAAAAGAAAATTTAAATTTTGAAATTGATGGTATAGTTGTAAAAGTAAATAGCTTTAATATGCAAAAACATCTTGGATTTACGTCTAAGTTTCCTCGATGGGCAATTGCTTACAAATTTCAAACAGAGCAAGCCATTACCAAATTAGTTGATATTGACTTTCAGGTAGGAAGAACAGGAGCAATAACACCAGTTGCTAATTTAGAACCAGTATTATTGAATGGGACTATTGTTAAAAGAGCATCTCTTCACAATGAAGATCAAATAGATAAATTAGATTTATATCAAAATGACACCTTGACTGTTGAAAAAGGTGGTGAAATTATTCCTAAAATAGTTTCAGTTAATTACAGACTTAGAAATTTAAAATCAAAAAAAATATCTTTTATAAAAAATTGTCCAGCTTGTGGAAGTTTACTTTTTAAAAATGATGATGAAGCTCAGCATTATTGCTTAAATTCTAAAGGTTGTTATCCTCAAATTGTTGGTAGGTTTAAACATTTTATCTCTAGAAAAGCTATGAATATAGATGGTTTTGGAACAGAGACTATTGAAAGACTTTTAAAGAAAGATATTATTAAAAACTTTGATGATATATATAATTTAAAAGTTGGTCAATTGGTTGGATTAGAGCGTATGGCACAAAAGTCAGCAGAAAATTTAGTTTTTGCAATATCTAATTCAAAAGCCCAACCCTATCACAAGGTTTTGTATAGTCTTGGAATTAGGTATGTTGGTGAAACAGTTTCAAAAAGACTTACAAGCTATTTTCCAACAATTAATGATTTAATAAATGCATCATATGAAGACATATTAAATGTTGATGAAATTGGAGAAAAAATTGCCATGAGTTTAAAAAAATATTTAAGTGAACCAATTAATTTAGAACTATTAAAAAAATTAAATGATTTGGGTTTAAATTTTGCACAAAATAAATCTGAGAAAAAAGGCACATCCCTTGATAAATTAAGTTTTGTAATAACAGGTACTTTTGAAAAAATTAGTAGAGATAGTTTAAAACATATAATTTTAAATAATGGAGGTAAAGTAGTTAGTAGTGTCTCCTCTAAATCTATAATTATTTCAGGACTAAATCCTGGACCTTCTAAAATGAACAAAGCAAAAGATTTAGGAAATGAGCCTTTATCATTAGAAGATTTTATTAATTTATATGACATTAATATATAAGATTGAAAAAATTTATTTATAAATTAAGATTAGGTTTTTTACAAAAAAAGATTGAAAAATCAATTGATGTTCTAAAATCATCTATTAGAAATCCAAAAAAACCTATTAAAACAATTGGTTGTATAGTTGATTCAAACATGGATTTGGACTATTCTGATTTATTAGAATTAGCTCTTGAAATGGGTTTGAAAGAGAAAGATTTAAAAATAATAAGTTTTTCTGATAGCAACTATAATGATCCCTTTTGTGAATTAAGAATTTCTGAAAAATCTGTAAATTTTTATGGCAAAATGATTTCTGCTGATGCTGATGAATTCACATCAAAAAAATATGATATGCTGATTAATTATTTTGGTGATAATAAAATTTTAACTTTATTATCCTCACAAACAAATGCAAAATTTAGAATTGGATTTGATATTTCAAATCACAACATTAATGATATTATTTTTACAGATATTTTTGATAATTTTAAAAAATTTAGGAAGGAACTTATTAAATATCTAAACTTCATAAAGTGAGCACGAAAGCATACAGAATAAATCCTTTTATAACACAAAAAAATAAATCCATTTTTGCTGGTGTAGGAGTTGCTGTTGTTACACCATTTAATGATCAAGATGAAATTGACATTGAAGCTATTTATAAGTTAAGTGACCACTTGTTTTTTAGTGGAGTTTCCTATGTAGTTGTGCAAGGAACAACTGGAGAATCATCAGTATTAAGTTATAAAGAAAAAGAAGAGGTTAATTCAACGTTTATAAGTGCTTTTAAAGACCGCATTCCATTAGTTCTGGGTATTAGTTCAAATAATACAAGCTATTTATGTGATTTAATTTCTAAAACTGATTTATCTGGCTTTGAAGCTATTATGTCTGTTTGTCCTTATTATAATAAACCATCTCAGGATGGTATTTTTCAACATTTTGTAAAAGTATCTGAAGCCTCATCTGTCCCTTTAATAATATATAATGTGCCTGGAAGAACTTCTTGTGATATAAATAATCACACAATTATAAAGTTAAGCAAGTTTAGTAATAATATTATTGGAGTGAAAGAGGCATCAGGAAATGTTTCAAGAATCTTAGAATTAAGAAAAAAGACTAGAAAAGACTTTTTAATAATATCTGGGGATGATTTTACAATGATTGATGCTGTTAGGAACGGAGCTGATGGAATCATTTCTGTTGCAGCTAATGCATTCCCATCAATCATGCAGGAAGCTTATTTAAGTTTAATATGGGAAAATGACAATGATATTCCAGATGAAATAAATAAACTTCAGAAAATAGAATCTTCTAATTTTATTTTAAATGATTTTTTTAATTTAATTTTTGAAGAGGGTAATCCATCAGGCATTAAATTTGCTCTTAAATACTTAAATTTGTGTAATGATAAAGTTAGGTTACCTTTAACAGAAATTTCAAAAAATTTAAAAAACAAAATTTCAGTTTTTATTAAGAATAAATAATGTTTGTATGAATAAAATAATTAATAAAATCTTACTCTTATTTTCAGTTTTTTTATTTTTTTCCTGTAATGAGTTTCAAAAACTTTTAAGGAATGAAGATGTTAAAATTAAATATGAAATGGCAGAAAAATATTATGAGAATGAAGAATGGAGAAGAGCAAGTACTCTTTTTGAGCAAATTCAACCAAAATACAGAGGAAAACCACAAGGTGAAAGAATTACTTTTTTTTATGCAAATAGTTTACTAAATAAAAAAAATTATGTTTTAGCTGGATTTCAATTTGAAAGTTTCGTAAAATCTTATCCAATTAGTCAAAAAGTTGAGGAAGCTGCCTTTAACGCTGCGTATTGTTACTATAAACAATCGCCTAAGCATAGTTTAGATCAAGCTGATACAATGACAGCAATTGAAAAATTACAAAATTTTATAAATTTTTATCCATATTCCGAAAAACTTGAAGAAGCAAATGATCTTGTTCAGGAATTAAGAATAAAATTAGAATATAAAGCATTTGAAATTGCAAAACAATACAATACAATTAGAGACTATACATCTGCAATTAAAGTTTTAAATAGTTTTATTTCTGAATATCCTGGAACCCCATACAGAGAAGATGCTTTATTTTACCTTTTTGATTCTTCATATCAACTAGCAGTAAATAGTATTCAAATAAAAAGGTTAGAAAGACTCAAAAATGCTATAAAAATTTATGAAGAATTAATTAACGATTATCCTGAAACAAAGTTTTTTAATGAATCTGAAAAGATGATGAATGATATAGATAAAGAAATTGCTATATTTGAGGCCGATTAATCATAAAATTATGGATTTTAAAAAAATTAATGCACCAACTTCTACAGTAACTTACGATAGAGAAAAAATTGATTCTCAATCTGAAAATATATATAGGGCAATTTCAATAATATCTAAAAGAACTATTCAAATTAATGAGGATATTAAGAAAGAATTAATAAGTAAACTTGAAGAATTTGCTACACCAAGTGAAAATTTGGAAGAGATTTTTGAAAATAAAGAGCAAATAGAAGTCTCAAAATTTTATGAAAAACTTCCTAAAGCTCATGCTATTGCAATAGACAATTGGCTTGCAGAAAAAATATACCACAGAAAACCTGAACAGGAAAAGTAATTTTTATGTCTGTTCTTAAGGGCAAAAACATCCTTCTAGGCGTTTCAGGTGGAATAGCAGCTTATAAATCAATAGTATTACTCAGGTTATTAAAAAAAAATCAAGCAAATGTACAAGTAGTTTTTACTAAATCTGCTCATGACTTTGTTACTTCATTAACATTTTCATCTTTATCTGGAAGACCTGTCTTAACTAATTTTTTCGAAGAAGATAATAATTCAAAAAATTGGAATAATCATGTCGAACTTGCTGAATGGGCTGATTATTTATTAATTATTCCTGCTACTTCATCTACTATATCAAAAATGGTAACAGGAAATGCAGATAACCTTCTTATTGCAACATACATGTCATCAAACTGTCAAGTTTTTTTTGCACCATCAATGGATTTAGAAATGTTTAAATCATTATCTACAAAAAATAACATAAATACTCTTCAGGTAAAAGGTGATATTTTAATTAAGCCTGGAAAGGGTTTACTTGCAAGTGGTCTTGATGGTGAAGGAAGGGTTGAAGAACCAGAAAAGATTTTAGAAATATTAAAGAGTTACATTAAAAAAAGATTAATTTTTAAAAATAAAAAAATACTTATCACAGCAGGCCCGACCTATGAAATGATTGATCCTGTTAGGTTTGTTGGAAACTTTTCTAGCGGAAAGATGGGGTTTGAAATTGCGAAACAAGCTGTCAAGCTTGGTGCAAAAGTTTATCTGATTTCAGGTCCTTCAATGGAAACAGTTAATGATGAAAATATTATTGAAAAAAGAGTAATTTCAGCTGAGGAAATGTTAATTGAGTGTTTAAAAATATTTCCTAAAGTTGATATTTGTATAAAGTCTGCTGCTGTTTCGGATTATAAACCAAAAAAATCATCTATTAAAAAAATTAAAAAAAATAATTTAAAATCGATCAAGCTTGATTTGGTTAAGAATGTTGATATATTGAAAGAGTTAAGTTTAAAAAGAAAAAACCAAAAAATTATTGGTTTTTCGCTTGAGACACATAATGAGCTTATTAATGCAAAAAACAAACTCATGGATAAAAATCTTGACGCAATAGTTTTAAATTCCTTAAATGATAGCGGTGCTGGATTTAATTGTGATACAAATAAAATAAGTTTTATAACTTCAAAGTCAGTTAAAGATTTTAGCTTAAAATCAAAAAATCATGTTGCTAAAGACATATTATTGGAAATATATAATTTATAGTATAATTTTTTGTTTTCAAATTAATTATTCACAGGAGTTAAATTGTCAAGTAAAAGTGAATTTTAGTTTAGTTAATCAAACAGAATCAAAGATTTTTGTTGAACTAGAAAGAAGTATCGAGGAATTTTTAAATTCAAAAAAATGGACTAATCAGTCTTATAAAGATTTTGAAAAAATTAATTGTTCATTTTTGATTACTGTTTTAGATTTTACAAATAATTCATTTAAAGCTAATATTGAGATAAATTCATTTAGACCTGTATTTAATTCTAACTTTAGATCTAATAATTTTTTGTTTAAGGACAATGGTGTAAATTTTAATTATGAGCCTAATCAATCTATAATTTTTTCTAATACTAAATTTGAATCTGACCTAGCATCGATACTTTCATTTTACTCATACATAATAATTGGATATGATAATGATACTTTTTTGCAGTCATCAGGTTTGAAAGATTATATGTCTGCAAAACAAATTTTAGATTTTAGCTCTAGTTTTTCTAATTCTCAGATGTGGTTGCCTTCTCATAATGGAGGAAGGGTTAATAAATTTTGGTTAATTGATAACCTAACTTCCTCAAATTATTCGCCTATTAGAGAAATCAACTATAATTATCATTTAAATGGTTTAGATTTACTTATTGAAAATCAATCTTTAGCTAAGCAAAATATAATAGATTCTTTAATTATGTTTGACAAAATGAATCGATTTAGACCAAATTCAATATTACAACAAATGTTTTTCCAGTCAAAAAATGATGAAATTTTCAATTTGTTTATAAATTATAAAAGTTCAACAGAAATTAATAATTTAAAAGATTTACTAAACAGAATTGCCCCATTTTATTCTAATAAATGGAATAAATTATAATTAAATTTTGATTACAAAACTCATAATAAAAAACTATATACTGATTGAGAAGCTATCTATTGATTTTAATAATGGTTTTTCTGTTATTACTGGCGAAACTGGAGCTGGAAAATCAATTATTTTAGGTGCTTTAAATTTAATTTCGGGATCTAGAATTGATCATAAGATTGTGGGGCCAAAATTTAAAAAATGTATAGTTGAAGGAGAGTTTCATATTCCTAAGAATTCTTTTTTTAATTTTTTTGAGTCAAATGATATTGATTTTGATGAAAATACAATTATTAGGCGTGAAATCTTGAATAATGGGAAATCCAGAGCTTTTATTAATGATTCACCAGTTAAGTTAGAGTTACTCAAATTATTATCTGATAGATTGATTAATATTCATAATCAAAACCAAATCAACATTTTATCGAATAACGATCTTTTTTATAATCTAATAGATACTTATTCAAATCAATTAAATGAAGTTTCTGAATATAAAGAATACTTAAACCAATTTTTAATTATTAATAAAAAGTTAAATACACTTAATCAAGAAAAAATAAATTTTAAAAATAATTTTGAGTACAATAAATTTATTTATGACGAGATTGATAAAATGAACCTTGTAGAGGATGAAAAATTAAAACTTGAGGAAACTTTCAATAGCTTAAAAAATTTTGATAAAATGAGTAATCTTTTTGATGAATTTAGATCTCTTTCCAATATTAATGATGAAACCTTTCAGGAAAGAATTTCAAAAATTTCAAATATTATTAAAAGAACTGGAAGTTATTCAAAAGATTTTGAATCCTTTCACAAGCGGTTTGAGAAAATTAATATTGAAATTGAAGATTTATTTGTCTCTATAAATTATTATATAAATAATTTATCATTTGATCAAAATAGCTTTGAAAAAATACAGAATAGACTATATAAGATCAATGATTTAGAAAAAAAACATAACGTAAATTCTATTTCGGATCTAATAAATAAAAGAGATCAACTAAAATTACTATTAAATGACTCCAAAGGCTTTAATAAGAAAATTCAAAAACTTAAGGATGATTTATCTCATTTAAATGATAAAATGCTTGATATTTCAAAAAAAATAAGTAAAAAAAGAATACTTTCTAAGTCAAAAATTCAGTCTGAAATTGAGAGTGTTTTCAAAAAACTTGCTCTTAAAAATTCAAAAATTGATTTAAAAATAACAGAAGAAAATCAATTTAATAAAAATGGCATGAATAATATTGATGTTTTTTATACACCAAATAGTAAGTCAGAACCCAATATTCTTTCTAAAATTGCATCTGGTGGAGAAAAATCTAGAATTCTATTTGCAATAAAATCTATACTTGCTAATAAAATAAACCTACCAACTCTTGTTTTTGATGAAATTGATTCCGGAATGTCTGGTGAGATTGCTAATACAATTGGTAAAATGATGAAAACTATTGGTT
>QOPZ01000005.1 GCA_003331885.1 Cryomorphaceae bacterium
AATCTAATTCACAAGTGTTTGAATTAATGAAAAATGAATTTATGATTTGGAATAATTCTGTAGATAGGGAAGTAAATGCAATGAAATTCAATCATCCTCAGCACTGGGTAATAATTGAAAATTATATTAAATATTTTGATCAGTGGATTGATAGACCAGAATATTCAAGATGGATCAGTCGAGCTTTAAAAAAAGAAGGACCTGGTTTTCAGAATTTCGGACCTCTTAAATAATTCCTTTACTCCACAGTAACTGATTTTGCAAGATTTCTTGGCTGATCAATTTCACATTTCTTAAAATCTGCAATATAGTAGGACAACAATTGTAATGGAATATTAGCAATAATTGGTGCAACTAGCTCTTCAACATCTGGAATTTCAATTATATCATCTGCTATTTTTTTTATTTCTGTATCTCCTTTTGTTACTACTGCTATAACTTTACCACCTCTAGCTTTAATTTCCATTACATTACTCACAATTTTATGATAGCTACCTTTTTTAGTAGCAATAACAACAACTGGCATATTCTTATCAATCAGTGCAATTGGACCATGTTTCATTTCTGCAGCTGGATATCCCTCGGCATGTATGTAAGAAATTTCTTTAAGCTTTAAAGCTCCTTCCAAAGCTATAGGAAAATTATATCCTCTCCCTAAGTATAGAAAATTTTTAGCATTTTTATATTTTTTAGCTATTTTTTTAATATTATCAAATTCCTCTAAAACTTTTTTAGCATATCTTGATAGTTTTTTAATTTCAGTAATTATTTGTTTGTACTTCTCATCATTAACTTTTCCTAATCTATAACCAATGTCTAAAGAAAGCATTAGCATTATTAAAGATTGGCATGTAAAGGCTTTAGTTGACGCTACACCTATTTCAGGTCCAGCATGAATATATACTCCAGAATCTGTTTCTCTTGAGATACTGGATCCAACAACATTACATATTCCAAATAAAAAGGGGTTAAATTGTTTTGCTAGTTTTATGGCTGCCAAAGTATCAGCTGTCTCACCTGATTGAGATACAGGAATTATTACATCATTTTCATTTATTATTGGATTTCTGTATCTAAATTCTGAAGCATATTCCACGCCAGCTGGAATCCTTGCTAATTCTTCAAAATAATATTCACCTAAAAGACTAGCATGCCATGAAGTTCCACATGAAATAAAAATCAATCTGTTGGCATTTTTAAATTTATCAATATGTGACTCTATAGAGGAAAATTTAATTTTATAATCATCTAAAATTCTTCCTCTAATAGCATCGATTATGTTTTTTGGTTGTTCAAAAATTTCTTTCAACATAAAATGTTTATAACCACCTTTTTCAACTTGTTCGATTTCAAACTTTAAATTTTCAACTTTTTGATTTATAACACTATCAGTAATAAAATTTCTTAGAATTAATCCTTTTTTCATGCTAAGAATAGCCATTTCATTATCATTAAGGTACAAGCATCTTTTTGTAAAATTTAGAAAAGGAGAAGGATCTGATCCAATGTAAAAGTTTTTATTTTCAATTCCAATTGCAAGTGGACTACCTAATTTTGCAACAACAATTTCATGAGGATTCTTTATATCAAAAACTGCAATTGCAAAAGCACCAATAACACTATTTAATGCAATTTTAAGAGCTTTACCAAGCTTAACTTTATTAACTTTTTTAACTTCTTCAATTAAATTTATTAAAACTTCAGTATCAGTATCAGAATAAAATTTGTATCCTTTTTTAATCAATATTTCTTTTATTGATTCATAATTTTCAATTATTCCATTGTGTACTATATATAGATCACCTGAATTCGACTTATGAGGATGAGAATTAGAAAAACTTGGAATTCCGTGAGTTGCCCATCTTGTATGTCCAATTCCAATTTTTGCATTATTTAATTTTTTTTCAGAAAGTTTATTTTCAAGGTTATAAATTTTTCCTTTGGCTTTTTTTAAATATGCTTTATCAGTGTAAAGCATTATACCAGCTGAGTCATATCCTCTGTACTCAAGTTTTTTTAAACCGTCAATAATAAATTCTTTTGATGGATTTTCTCCAATGTAACCAACAATTCCACACATATTTTATAATTTAATAACCATTTGAAAACCTTCTTTATTAAAACCAATTTTTTTATAAAAAGTTAAATACTCTTCGTTGGAGTTTAGAATAATTTTATCACAATTATTTTCTTTACTTAATTCAATTAATTTATTTACTATTAACTTCCCAATACCTAATCCTCTATATTTTTTATGTACTGCAACATCTTCAATTAAACCAGTTTTTCTATTAAGTTTATTTAAAAGGTGTAAAGAAGCGTATCCTGCAATAGCTTGACCATCTTTAGCCACTATAAATACTGAGTTTGAATCAGATAAAGCATTTAAATTTATTTTTTTTTTATAATTTATACTAAATGATTCAATTAGGAGTTTTTTAACTTCACCTACATCGCTTGAATTTAATTTTGAAATAGAGATTTTCATCAATAAAACATAAACTTAATCATCTTTAATGAATAGAGTTTAAAAAAAAGGTTAAATTTGCATTGTTGTGTATTCTTGGTAATTATTACCAAGAGGTTTGTAGAAACCAATGAAGAGCTTTCCAATAGGGGAGCTTTTTTATTTTAGGATACTATATTTAAAGGATTCGTTTTAATCCAATCTCCTCTGGTAAAATCTGGAAATGTTTGTGGCTTACCATCCTCTCTAACTGATTTACCGCTTAATGGTGTTACAGCTGACCAGAAACACCCTTCATATACATTTTGATCTAATGGAAGCCCTTTATGTAAGCACTCAACTATTCTGTACATCATAATTCCATCCATTCCTCCATGTCCAGATTTCTTAGTTTTTGAGTTTAATCTTTTATAGAGTGGGTGATCATATTTTTCATAAATTTTTTCTAAATCCTCGCCTTGAATCCAAGAGTGATGATCTTTTGAAAGATCTTCAAACCCTCCTTCTAGAGCAACCCTTGTTGGGTAACCTGCTAATGTTCCTTTTGTACCTTGAATTAAATTTAGTCTAGTATAAGGTCTAGGGCTTGTTTCATCCCATTGAACCAATACCGTCCTTCCCATCTCCGTTTTAATAATTGAAGTATTAAGATCCCCATTTTTAAAACTCATATTATTCCATTTATGATCCTTTGGAAAGTTTTTTTCAGCATATAGTTTTCTGCCTAAAGCTGGAGATGAATAAGAAACAATTGATTTAAAATTATCTTCTTGTCTTGAAAGGTTCATGTATTGAGCAACTGGCCCTAATCCATGAGTTGGATAAACATTTCCATTAAGACCCCTGTAATGTAGAGTTCTCCATGATCCAGTTCCTTTTTCATCCTGCATCATTTGCCACCTAAGTTCATGTATATATGCAGCTTCACCATGCAATAAATCGCCAATAATATTCTGCCTACACATATTTAAATACATAAGTTCTGCTCTACCATAGTTAACATTTTCCATCATCATACAATGTTTCTGAGTTTTTTCAGATGTATTTACAATATCCCACATTTCCTCAAGGGTAACAGCCATTGGAACTTCAACAAATGCATGAGCTCCATCTATCATTGATTGTATTGCCATGGGCGCATGATTATTCCAATTTGTACTTATGAAGACAATATCAGGGCGCATTTCTTTTAACATTATCTTCCATTTATTTTTATCACCCCAATAAGTTTTTACATTACTGGTATTAGAATTGTATTGATATAGTCTTTCTAATTCTCTTTTAACATTTTCTTCATAAAGATCACATAATGCTACAACTTCAGTATTTTGAATTGTTGCAAAATTCCTCAAATGTGAGCCCCCTCTATTTAATCCAATAAATGCAGCTCTGATATTTTTAATTGGTTTATCAGCAAAATCACCCATATAAATACCTTCTCTTGTATTCGATAAATTATTTTGACAATTAATACTTAAAGTAGATGTAGCTATAGCTCCTAGGCTTGATGTTTTAATAAAATTTCTTCTGTTATAACTCATAAATTATTCTAAGTATCTACTAAAGAAACTCCAAATTTCCTGACTAGCGCTAATATCCATATTACCCCATGCACCTGGCCACGTATGGGCTCCACCATGTACTGTATAGAACCAAACTTCATGATTATTATAACAATCCGTTTTCTTTTGAAGGCTTACATATGAATTATCTTGACTATATGTGTTTGGTAAATCAATACTTTGAGTATTATTACATTCATTAATTGTTGACCAATAATTTATAATAGTTTGAATATCTGGGGCTCCTCCCCAACCACCTGCTGATGACATTGATCCGTCCATAGGCACAACTTGATCAATAGTTCCTGAAATTTGTAAGACAGGAACTTTATTTGGATTACAATTTTCCCAGTCATAGCCACTCATTGTTCCAGTTACAGAAGCAATTGCTTTAAACGTATCAGATCTTTCACAAGCTAATGTAAAGCTCATAAATCCTCCATTTGACATTCCAGATGCAAACGTGTTTTTTTCACTCAAATTAAATTCTGCTTGTAATTTTTTTGCTAAAGCAGTTAGAAATCCATCATCATCAACTGAGCTCATTTCTTTTAAATTTGCATTCCAATGAGGCATACCTGTATATAAATTTGAAGTTCCTTGTGGGTAACAAACCATAAAACCATGTTGATCTGCAATTGTATTCATCTTAGAGTAATTCATAATATTCGTAGAATTACTTGTATAGCCATGAAGAACAAAAACCAAAGGAGCTTTTTCTTTTAAATTATCAGGCTTATATAAAGTGTACAATCTATTTAGACCGTCATGTTCAAAAAAGAAGTCATAAGGGTATGATATCTCAGGTATGTAGTTGTTTTCTTCTGGAGTTTTATCACATGAAAATGATATTAAAATAAATAGAATAAATAAAAATTTAATTTTATTAAGCATAAAATACTTTTAACTTATTTTATATTCACCAGGAACAGGAATCTTGTAATTTCCATTTTTATCTGGCATAGTAGGAGGATTTGAATTCCAATTTGGATTTTCAGGAATCATATTGTCATTAGCATTCATGGCTTCTTCCCAGGTAACTAGTTTACCAGAATATGTAGCCATTCTTCCTAAAATAGCTGACAATGTTGCTTTAGCTCCATACTCAGCATCATTAATGTAACCTCCATCTCTTATTGATTTAAAAAGCCTATTATGTTCTATTTGATAAGGACTTTCATCTTTTCTTCCATCATATGAATGAATAATTTGTCCATTATGATCTTCAATATTTATAACATTTTTATTTGTAATATCAACTTTCCCTTTTGTGCCAACCAAAAATTCATTCACTTGTCTATGTGTACCTGGTTGGTGTCTACATTGACTAGAAATAATTGCTCCACTAGCATATTTAAATTCAACAAAATGATGATCAAAAATTTCTCCGTGATCTATTCCTTTTCGTACTTCTCTTCCACCCATACCTTGAGCACTTATTGGATATTCATCAAGAAACCAATTAGCTACATCAATATTATGAATATGCTGTTCAACAATATGGTCACCACACAACCAATTGAAATAATACCAGTTTCTCATTTGATATTCCATTTCTGTTTGATTTGGTTTACGTTCTCTGACCCATACACCAGCTCCATTCCATCTGACTTGACCGGATGTAATTTTACCTACAACACCTCTTCTAACTTGTTTTAAAATATTTAAATAACTGTATTGATATCTTCTTTGTAAACCAACAACAACATTTAATTTTTTTTCATTTGCAATTTTAGCTGTTTCCAAAACTTGTCTAACTCCATTAGCATCTGTAGCTACAGGTTTTTCCATAAAAACATGTTTGTCATTTTCTATTGCATATTTAAAATGTAATGGTCTAAATCCTGGCGGAGTTGCTAAAATTACTACATCTGCAAGATCAATAGCTTTTTTATATCCATCAAAACCAGTTAATTTATTTTTTTCCATTATATCAATGTTTTTTTCTCCCTCCATTTCCTGTTTAATTGCATTCAAACTATTTTCTAACCTGTCTTTGAATGCATCTGCCATTGCAACTAATTCAACATTTTCATCTGCTCTCAATGCTTGAACTGCAGCACCAGTTCCTCTTCCTCCACATCCTACAACAGAAACCTTTAGCTTTTTATTATTTGAATTATTTGCCATCCTATTGATGCTAAATGATGGTAAAACAAGACCACCAGCTAATAATGATGAACTCTTGATAAAAAATCTTCTTTTTAAATTTTTCATTTATATTATATTTTTAAAATTATCTACTTTTTTATAGGCTTCAATTATTGCCATCTCACCTTCAACTCCGTTTTGACTATTACCATGCTCCATACCTAAAATTCCATCAAATCCTTTATTATAAATATATTGGAAAATATTTTTATAATTAATCTCACCTGTCGTTGGTTCTTTTCTTCCAGGATTATCTCCAATTTGAAAATAGGCAATTTCATCCCAACAATCTTTCATATTTGGAATTAAATTACCTTCCTGAATTTGTTGATGATAAATATCAAATAAAATTTTGCATGATTTAGAATCTACAGCTTTACAAATTTCATAGGCTTGTGGACTTTCTGTAAGAAATAATCCAGGATGATTTATAAAATTTAATGGTTCAAGCACCATAACTAATCCATGAGGATCTAGAATATCACAAGCATATTTTAAAGAATCTATTACGTTTACAGTTTGGTATGATAAATTAAGACGAAGATCTCTGTAACCTGGGACTACAGTCATCCACTTTGCGTTTATTCTTTTAGCAACTTCAACTGAAGATTTAATTTCGTCTAAAAATTCCTTTCTTTTATTTTTATCACCACTAGCAAGGTTGGGCTCTTTCCAATGAATAGTATGAGCGACAAAAACACCCATTTCTAATCCTCTTTTATTCATTGTCTTAGATATTTCATTTTGAATTTTAATACTTCTTTTTTTAAGATTATTATCTTCAAAAGCAGTAAAGCCCTGGTCTGCTATATAATTTAATTGATCAATTAAATTATCACCTGCTGTATTTTTAAACATTCCAAAATGCGGGGCATACTTTAAATTAAAGTCATTAATTGAACTCGAATAATTTGAAAAACTATAGTCTAATTGAGGTATTAGAAGTCCTGATGCACCTAAACTTAAATTGTTTAAAAAACTTCTCCTTAACACATCATTAATTTAAGAATAATTTATTTAATCCAATATTTTTTTTGATCTTCTAATGATGGTGTATTAAACGGCCTAACAATGCGAAATCCAAGAAACTGAGCATCAGTGTGCCACCATAAGCTTCTTGGTATTTGTGGATCTTGTTTTTTCCATTCTTTATTTGATGATATTCTTGCTGAACTTCTTAGTCTGTAGGATTTGCTCATAAATGAACCTCCTCTAACGACTCTAGGATATAGTTTTGTTGCTATTTCAATAGGATTATTAGAAACAATATTTACTGATTTTTGATAAGCCATTGGATTGTATTGATCTAATGTCCATTCTGAAACATTACCATGCATATCATGTAATCCCCATGGATTAGGTTTTTTTTGACCTACTTTATGGTAACTTCCATTACTATTTTCCTCAAACCAAGCATATTCTGCAATTTCATTTTCATTTTCAAAACTAAATGGTTTATTTGAGCCTGCTCTACAAGCATATTCCCATTCTGCTTCAGTTGGAAGCCTGTAATAATTTCCAGTCATAGCAGTAAGCCATTCGCAGAATTTTGATGCTGCTAACTGAGTCATAGAAATTGCAGGATATCCATTTGTTCCCATTCCAAAGCTCATTTCTACATATGGTGTTGTAGCAGAACTTACAGCATCAACATCTAAATTAATTTCATTATTAATATCATTGTTAATTTGGTCCTTGTCAATTTCTCTACTCATAAAAAGTTCATATAAATCCCAAGTAATTTCAAATTTTCCCATCCAAAAGGAATCAATATAAACCTCATGAACTGGTCCCTCATCGGCTTTCCTGTTTTTTTCGTAACTAGGACTTCCCATTTTGAAATTGCCACCATTTATAGAGATCATTTCAAGCCCATAATCAATATTTCCAATGTTTTGATTATAGTTTTCAAATTTTTTTTCTTGTGATGAAGTTTCAATAATTGTAAATAGAATAACAATGACCACAAAAATCTTTTTCAAATACATAAAATTTAAATTCTAAGTTAAAATATCATTTTTAACGTCCCCGTGAACATCTGTTAATCTAAATCTTCTTCCTTGATACTTATAGGTCATTTTTTCATGATTAATTCCAAACAAATGAAGAATAGTTGCTTGAAGGTCATGAACATGAACTGGGTCTTTTACTATGTTATATCCAAGATCATCAGTTTCACCATAGCTGAAGCCAGGTTTAACTCCAGCACCTGCCATAAATATTGTAAAACATCTTGGATGATGATCTCTTCCATATGTGTTGTTTTTTAATGCTGCTTGAGATCCTTGACTGTAGGAAGTTCTGCCAAATTCTCCCCCCCAAACAACAAGCGTATCTTCAAGCAAGCCTCTTTGTTTTAAATCCATTATTAGGGCTGCTGTAGGTTGATCAATATCATTAGCTTGACCTTTAATTTGTGTGGGTAAGTTTTCGTGTTGATCCCATCCCATATGATATAATTGCACAAACCTTACATCTTTTTCAATTAATTTTCTTGCAAGTATACAATTTGCTGCATATGTGCCAGGTTTTTTTGAATTTGGCCCATACATTTTTAAAATATTATCTGGTTCGTCTGAAATATCCATAGTTTCTGGAACAGAAGTCTGCATTCTGT
The DNA here is from genome assembly GCA_003331885.1 of Cryomorphaceae bacterium. GTDB lineage: Bacteria > Bacteroidota > Bacteroidia > Flavobacteriales > Flavobacteriaceae > Eutrophosalina. The sequence goes on from QOPZ01000005.1 coordinate 8,798, forward strand.
ATGCCATTTCATATTGAGAGATTCTACTTTCTACTTCTTTGTCTCCGAACATGTGAAGTTGTTCTTCATTAAGTTCTGATAGATAATCTAACATTTTTCTTCTTTCTTGTCTAGTTAAATTTTCAGGATCTTTTAGAAAAAGAACAGGATCCTTAGCAGATCTAAATTGAACTCCTTGATGCAGAGAACTTAAAAAGCCATTTCCCCACAATCTTGAATATAGTGGCTGACCTTTGGGTCTTCCAGTTCCTCTTGACAATAAAACAACAAATGATGGTAAATTTTTATTTAAACTACCAAGGCCATAACTAAGCCATGAACCCATGCTAGGCCTTCCAGGTTGCTGAGATCCTGTTTGAAAAAATGTAACAGCAGGATCATGATTAATAGCTTCAGTATTCATTGATTTAACAAAACAAAGCTCATCAACTACTTTACTTAAGTATGGTAATAGATCACTAACCCATGCTCTGGATTCACCATATTGCTTAAAATTTGTCACACCACCTACAAGCGAAAATTTGTCTTGACCAGATGTCATTCCAGTTAATCTTTGTCCCATTCTAACTGATTCTGGTAAATCAATCCCACGCATCTTCATTAGTTTAGGTTTATAGTCAAATAAATCCTGTTGAGCTGGCCCTCCACTTTGAAATAAGTAAATAATTCTTTTTGCTTTCGGGGCAAAATGAGGCAGATTTAATTGATTATTAATTACAGAAAATGGATCTTCATTATTGTTTTCAAATGGATTTACGATTGACCCTAAAGCTAAACCGCCGATACATAAACCAGTTTTCTTTAAAAAATTTCTCCTGTTATTATTAATAAAATGTTTATGAATTTCTTGCATTAGCTTTTTTGACTGGTTTCATCTAGATTATAAATTAACATACAAAGTTTATCAAAAGCAATTTCATCTTCATTTTTTGAATTTTCTTCTTTGAAATATTCTTTTAACATTGTTACTTCTTTTTTATTAGGTTTTCGTCCTGTAATCGTTCTGTATAAAGTATTTATTTTTTTATTAATCGATAAATCTTTTTCAAAAATATTAGAAGCTAAATGCATAGCAGCTTTTTGAAATTCTGGATTGTTCATTAAAGTTAATGATTGAAGAGGTGTACTTGTATTTTGTCTTTTTACCTCACAGTTGTCTCTTGATGCAGCATCAAAGATCATCATAGTAGGAGGAGGAACTGTTCTTTTCCAAAATGTATACAAACTTCTTCTATATAAATTTTCACCACTACTCATTACATATTTCGCCAAACTACCACCACCACCACCAGTAACTTCATCCCAAAGTCCATCTGGTTGAAGTGGTTTAACACTTGGACCACCTAATTTATTAACCATTAAACCACTAGATTTTAATATATTATCTCTAATCATTTCAGCAGATAATTTCTGTCTTGGATATCTAGATAAATAAACATTTTCAGGGTCTAAATCATAATTTTTATCACTTGTGAAACTTGATTGTTTATAAGTTGATGACATAACAATTCTCTTGATGAAGCTTTTTGTATCCCATTTATCATAATCTTTATAAGTAACAGCTAACCAGTCCAAAAGTTTGGGGTTTATAGGTCTATTTCCCTGGGTACCAAAGTCATCAGGTGTAGCAACAATACCAACACCAAAAAATTGCTGCCATAGTCTGTTCACTACAACTCTTGATGTTAAAGGATTATCATCATCAAAAAACCATTTTGCAAGATCTAATCTATTTGCATCATTTTCTTTAATTGGCATAACTGAATTAGGAGTCATTGGCTTTACTTCATTCATTGTAAGATTATAAAGTCCTCTATTAAGGACATATGTTTTTCTTAAATTTTCGGTTTCTTTCATTACCATGAAAGTTACTTTATCTAAACTGTCGGGAAGCTTTATAAAATCAAGCCCATTAGACAAATCATTTTTTGTAACAGTTATTTTTGGTTCAGGAGCAAAATCTCCATATTCAATTAGGCCTTTTTCATTAACATTATTAAAAAAACTATAAAATCCATAAAATTCATCATGAGTGATATTATCATATTTATGACTATGACATCTTGCACACTCCATTGTTAAGCCCATCATTAATTTTGAGGTTGTAATTGCTCTATCTGCAACATATTCTACTCTATATTCTTCAGGGATAACTCCACCTTCCTGAGTAATTTTATGATTTCTATTGAACCCAGTTGCAATAATTTGTTCTTTTGTTGCATCAGGAATTAAGTCTCCGGCAAGTTGCCAAGTTATAAACTCATCATAGGGGAGGTTAGAATTATATGCATGAATTACCCAATCTCTCCAAGGCCACATGGTTCGTTCAGTATCATCTTGGTAACCATGACTATCACCATATCTTGCAATATCCATCCAGATTGAAGCCATTCTTTCACCATAATTATCCGATTGAAGTAATTCATCAACTACTTTTTCATACGCTGTTTCAGAGTCATCTTTTAAATAATCATCAATTTCTTTAACTGAGGGAGGAAGACCAATTATATCAAAGTATAATCTTCTCAACAAAATTTCTTTAGATTCTAATTTTGAAAACTCTAAATTATTATTTTCAATATTTTTAGCAATAAAAAAATCTATCTCATTATTTGTCCAATCAGAATTTTTAATTTCTGGGATTTCAGGTTTGATAGGTTTGATAAATGACCAATGCTTTTTCCATTTAGCACCCTGAAGAATCCATTTTTTTAAAATTTGTTTTTCATATTCAGACAGACTCAAATTGGACTCTGGAGGTGGCATTAGAATTGACTCGTTTTCATGAAAAATTCTACGAATCATTTCACTTTTTTCTAAATTTTCAACATCAATTACTTTGTTAATTAAATCTTCGGTTAATTGATAAAGTCCATCTTGCGTATCTAATCTTAAATTGGCTTTTCGTTGTTTTTCATCAGGGCCATGACAAGCAAAACATTTATCGGAAATTATTGGGTTTACATGAAAATTAAAATCTATATCATCTGGGATATTTGATACATTAATATTTTCATAATTTGGATTTGAATTATCAATATAGACTTCACTATAATTGTTTGATTTGAAATATTTTAATGCAATTATTAAAATAAATGGAATTATAAAAAATTTAAAATTTTTTTTCATTTTACACCTTATCTAATTTATGAAAAATTAGTTATTTGGTTGTAAATAGCTAAGTATTACCTCTTCCATTACTTTATAACCACTAAGATTAGGATGAACTAGGTCATCTTCAGTAGTGTATTCAGGAACTTTTAAACCTCCATTGCCATCTTCCATTTTTGAATAATAATCAACATATTGAATTTTATTTTTCTCACAATAGTCCTTTAGAATAGCATTTAGTTTTACAACCTTTTCTGCTGGATTTAGTCCAGGTGACCAAGGAAAGTCTTTTGCAGGAAGCACAGAGCAGATGTATACTGTAATATTATTTGCTTCAGCAATTTCACTCATTGAAAAAATATTTTCAGCAATATTTTCAATTTCCATCGGTCCGGTATTCCCTGCTATATCATTTATGCCAGCTAAAATAACAACGGCCTTTGGTTTTAAGTTTACAACATCAGGCTTAAACCTAATTAACATTTGAGGAGTAGTTTGACCACTAATTCCTCTGTTTATAAAGGGGTTTACAATAAAAAAATTTGGATCAAAATTTGACCAACCTTGAGTAATTGAATTGCCCATAAAAACTACCCTGTTTTTATCAGAGCTATTTATTAATTCTTTATTTGATTTGGCATACATAGAAAGATTTGCCCAATCATCTAAAGTGCCACCACCTTGAATATAAACTTCTTGACTATTTAAATTCATAAAAAAAAAGGAACTAATAATGTAGTAATATGTAATTTTTTTCATTTTAAATTTTTTTAAATTAGTTTGATGTTCTCATGTTCCATCTTTGCAATGTTGATATATCGTCGTTACATAATTCTAAGCTTAAATCCCTAATTAAATGAACAGGATTTCCACCACCGCCTTCTCTTGAACTTACTGATGCAGTTAAACATAGGTTTATGTTACCCTCAGGATTAATTTTACCATTACTTTGAAGAATAAACTTTTGTTTTTGATTTTTGTCACAACTATTTAATTCAATTGTAGATGAACTTTCAATATTTTCAGCTTCTAAACATACTTTAAAGTGAGAAATATAAAACTCTTTTTCTGCAATTTTACCTTTATTAAACCCTTGATCAACTGCAATTTCACCTTGATAAGAATAACACGTATGAACTTGCATGTTTCTACTTGTATCAGCATTTTCTTTGTAACCCTTCATATCTAAACAATATCCTCTGGAATCATCTAAATTATCAATTAAATAAATTTCAACTTTTTCATTGTTTTGGGGAATTATTATTTGATTATTATTCTCGTTTTGTGAAGAGCAAGAAAAATTAATAATTAATAATATTAAGTATATATTCCTATTCATTTTTTTTTGATTTTGAGTGTATCCATTTAAGAAAATCTTTTTCTGCAAAAGCTACGTCCCAGCTGTTGTGTTCAATATTTTCATAAATAGTAACTCTTGGATTACCACCTGCTTTCATTATTGCATTAGCCATTTTTAAAGATTGAGTTGGTAGGACAGTTTTATCAAGTGCTCCATGAAAAATCCAAATAGGTACTTTTTTAGCAAAAGAGATTACATTGTTAGGATCACCATCACCACAAATTGGTGTAGCTGCAGCAAACATGTTAGGTCTTTCAGCAATTATTGAAAATGTACCCATACCACCCATTGATAATCCACTGACATAAACTTTATTTTTATCAACATCGCCTCGATTTATAAACTCATCCATAAATCTTATAACTAGATCTAAAGCTTGTGATGTTTTTATTTCATAATCAAATTTATAAGGATCATAATTACCACCCCACCAATCATTTTTTGGAGCTTGTGGGAAAATGACCCATGATTTATATTTTTCTCTATTTTTTTTATTTAAAAAAAGATTAGATCCGTGAAATAATTGTAATTCATTATCATTACCTCTTTCACCAGAACCGTGTAAAACTAAATGTACAGGATATTTTTTGTCCTTTTCATAATCTAATGGGGCAAGAACTCTATATCTTAAGGTATCTTCTTCTACAATAAAAAGTTCTTTATCAAATAAGTTTTGTTGAGAAAACAAACAAAACGGCAATAGAATTAATATTAATTTATTAAACATCTTCATCACTCGGTAGTCTTATATTTTCAACCAACTTTATTATTTTTTCAGGTGGAGATGGTGTAAAATTTGAAACTGTAATTGAAACAACTAAATTGATTACCATTGCAATTGTTCCAAAGCCCTCAGGTGAAACACCAAACCACCAATCTTCAGATGATCCACCGCCAAACCAACCAAATTTAAATTTTGTCATGTAAAACAGCATTGATAAAATCCCAACAAGCATACCAGCAATAGCTCCCTCTTTATTCATTTTCTTATAAAAAATTCCTAAAACAATTGCAGGGAAAAAAGATGCAGCCGCTAATCCAAAAGCTAATGCTACAGTTGCAGCAACAAAGTCTGGCGGATTTATTCCAAAGTATCCGGCAAGTAAAACTGCAAAAAATGCTGAGACTCTTGCAGCTATTAATTCTCCTTTATCGCTGATTTGGGGATTAATCATTCTTTTTATCAAATCATGAGATATTGAAGATGAAATAACAAGTAAAAGACCTGCAGCAGTTGACAATGCAGCAGCAATCGCACCTGCAGCTAGTAATGCAATAACCCAGTTGGGTAATTGAGCAATTTCAGGATTAGCTAAAACCATAATATCCTTATCAATGGTCAATTCATTTAGTTGTTCATCTCCTAAATATTGAATTATATTATCATCATTTTTATCTTCAAACTTTAACAGACCTGTATCTTCCCATTTCTTAAACCAATACGGCATATCTGAATATTCTTTTTCAGAAACAGTTTCAATTAAATTTGTTCTTGCAAATACAGCTATAGCTGGAGCTGTAGTATAAAGAATTGCAATAAATAAAAGTGCCCATCCTGCAGATTTTCTTGCATCGCTAACTTTTTTAACTGTAAAAAATCTAACAATGACATGAGGTAATCCAGCTGTTCCTATCATAAGTGCTGCTGTAATTAAAAATACATCAAGTGTAGATTTTGATCCAGATGTATATTCACTGAAACCTAATTCTTCATGCAGTCCATTCAATTTATCTAATAGATAAACTCCATCAACTGATTCAGAACCAAAACCTAGTTGAGGAATTGGGTTGCCCGTCATTTGAATTGAAATAAAAATTGCGGGCACCATAAAAGCAAAAATTAAAACACAATATTGAGCTACTTGAGTATAAGTGATTCCTTTCATACCACCCAATATGGCATAAAAAAGAACAATTCCCATCCCTATAAAAACACCTGAGTTTATATCAACTTCAAGATATCTTGAGAAAACAATACCTACACCTCTCATTTGTCCAGCTATATAAGTAAAGCAAACAATTAGCGCACAAAATACTGCAACTGTTCGAGCAACATTTGAGTAATATCTATCACCTATAAAATCAGGCACTGTAAATTTTCCAAACTTTCTAAGGTAAGGAGCCAATAAGAGCGCTAATAACACGTATCCTCCAGTCCAACCCATCAAGTAAACTGAGCCATCATAACCTATAAAGGAAATTATTCCAGCCATAGAGATAAATGATGCTGCACTCATCCAGTCAGCCGCTGTCGCCATTCCATTAGCAATGGGATGAACACCTTTACCAGCAATGTAAAATTCATTTGTTGAACCAGCTTTAGACCAAATTGCAATACCTATATATAATGCAAAAGTCAAACCTACGATAATCCAAATCCAAACCTGTAATGACATTTAAAACCTATTTATTTGACCTGTAGAATTTATCAAGTCTGTTCATTAAAAAAATATAAACGAAAATTAATATAACGAATGTATAAATGGAACCTTGTTGAGCAAACCAAAAACCTAGTTTAAACCCAAAAAATTGAATCTCATTTAATTTGTCTACCAGTATTATTCCAAAACCAAAAGAAACAGTAAACCATATCGATAAAAGTATGGTCAAGTATTTAAGATTCTTTTTCCAGTAAATATCAGCTTTATTGTTTTTCATTGTTGTTGTACGTAATTTAGTAATAAATTATTTAATTAAAAGTGAAGAATTTTTATTTTTTAAAAACCCTTTTTACAATAGTTATTCCATTATTGTTCGTTTCATGCGACCATGAAAAAAATATTCAAATAAAAAAAGATGGAATGATATTTATTCAGGGTGGAAAATTTTTAATGGGTGGAGATAATGATGAAGCTAGAAGTGATGAATATCCAAAACATAGTGTAGAAGTTAGTTCTTTTTGGATGGATGAAACTGAAGTAACAAATGCTCAATTTAGAAAATTTATTGAAGAAACAGGGTATTTAACTACAGCTGAACGAAAAATAAATTGGGACGAAATTAAATCTGCTTTGCCACCAGGGACGCCAAAACCTCATGACAGTTTACTTGCTCCAGCCTCATTGGTTTTTAATGAATTTGATACTGAAAATTTAAATGATTATTCAAAATGGTGGTCACTAGTGAGAAATGCAAATTGGAAACAACCTTTCGGTCCTGATAGTGATATTGAAGGAAAAGATAATTACCCTGTTGTTCATGTAAGTTGGGAAGATGCATTAGCATATTGTAAATGGTCAGGAAAAAGATTACCTACAGAAGCTGAATATGAATATGCATCAAGAGGAGGAAAAAAAAATAATATTTATAGTTGGGGTAATACAAAAATTGATGCTGATAAAATACAGGCCAATAGTTGGAATGGTAGTTTTCCATCAAGCAATACAGTTTTAGATAAATTTTATTATTCTTCTCCAGTAAAATCATTCTCTCCAAATGGTTATGGCCTTTATGATATTGCTGGAAATGTTTGGGAGTGGTGTTCTGATTGGTATCATTCAGAATATTATTCTATGCTTCCAAAAAAAGGATCGATTAATCCAAAGGGGCCTGAAAATAGTTATGATCCAATGGAACCTTTTAGTGATAAAAAAGTAATTAGAGGTGGAAGTTTTCTATGTAATGATTCATATTGTAGTGGATACAGAAATTCAGCTAGAATGAAAACAACACCAGACTCCAGTTCATTGCACACTGGCTTTAGAACAGTCTTCAGCGATTAAAAAGTAAAATGCCCAAACCTTTTGAGATGGAATGGGCATTTAAAACAACAACTAACCAAAAAATATTATGCGTACTTGTTTTACTAAATGCATTAACCATGCCAAACTATTTTATTAAGACTTTTTTAACATATCCATAAATCGAATAACAGTTTTAAATCCTTTTTTTTCGAAATATTTGTTGCTATCAGAAGGACCTGCAGCTAAAATAAAATCACCTCCCCATGCTCCTAAACTTTTTATTTCTCCAGGATAATCAATAAAGAGTTCTTCTTTTATGGTTTTTTTATTTAAGCTTGTTGATAATATTTTTTCATGATTAATAATAAGTTTTTGAAAATCAAGAAGATTCTTACAATCAATAATTTTTTTTGTTAGTGATGAAATTTTATCTAAAACATTATCATCAAATAATACATGCTTATTAAAATAATCAATCTCAATGTTAGTTTTTTGCTTATTGTTTCTGTAAATAAAAAACAAGTTCTCATGAAATGATGGATAAAATTTAATTTTAGAATATTCTGGTTTTTTATTATTTAATTGGTATAATATAGGTTTGTTGACAATTGATGAGGCAATGTCATATCCACTACCATTACTTACAGACCATAGAAGATCAAAAGGATCTATTTTTGCCCATTTTGATAAGTTACTAATTAGAGTTGATGATGATCCAAGCCCCCATTCTTTATTAAAATTCATTGAGGATTCTATATCGTAACCAATATTTAAATTAAAGAGCTTAGAATTAAATTTTTTAATATTTAAAAGTAGTTTTTGTAAAAACAAAACCTCATTTGTAGGCTTAGTTAAAAGAGTAAGATCTGATAATAGAAACTCAGCTTGAAGCCACAAATTTTTATTATTATCAAAGCTTTTCCATTTTAAAATATTTTCATCAATTTCATTAACTTTTAAACTTTGATAATAATTTGTTGGGACACAAAGAGCTTTAGCACCCTTTAAAATAAAGTATTCACCTGTTATTAAAAGTTTACCATGACTTTTAAAAATTAAGCTCATCTTTTCTTAATTTTTTTAATGCTTTTTCAGCTGATCTAAAGCTTACTTTGTTTTTTTTGAAATACTCAACCAAAACTTTTTTTTCACTACTATTCGCACTTAATGAATTTAAAATATTGATAAGATGCATTTTCATATGCCCCAGCTGAATTCCAGATGTTATTAAAGATCTAATTGCAGCAAAATTTTGAGCCAGTCCAGCAACTGCTATTATTTTCATTAACTCTTTTCCGTTAGGATTTTTTAATAATTTAAGAGACCATTTAACCAAAGGGTGAAGATTTGTTATTCCACCAATGCTGCCTACAGCTAATGGAATTTCAATCCAATATATAAAGTTGTCTTTTTCAATTTTAGCATGAGTTAAGCTTGAGTATTGGCCATCCTTTGATGCATATGCATGGGCGGAAGCTTCAACAGCCCTGAAATCATTTCCAGTTGCAATAACAACAGAGTCTATTCCGTTCATTATCCCTTTATTATGAGTAACTGCCCTACCAATATCTTTTTTTGCAATTTCGATTGCATCTACAAATTTTTGAGCAAACTTTTTAGGATCTGTAATATCTCCATTTTTTAAATCACTAAGACTACAATTTACTTCTGCTTTAACAATGCAATTTGGAACATAGTTAGAGAGGATACTCATAACAATATCTAATTCTTCATTTTCATTAAATAAATCTGATTCCAAAAACTCTGTTTCAAGTGTTTTAGCAAATTGCTCTAAACAGGAATTAATAAAATTAGCACCCATTGAGTCTACAGTATTAAATTCAGAACTCAGTTGATAATAATTTTTAATTTCAGATGTTTTATCAATGATATCAATATTCAAAATCCCCCCGCCTCTTTCCTGCATATTTTTAGAAATTTCGGAACAATCAGTAATTACTTTTTGTTTAATTATTTTAAAAAACTTAAAAAGCTTTTTTTTATCTCCATTGTATTTGAAATGAACTTGTCCTGATTTTACAACATTTAAAATTTCAGTTTTAAAACCACCTCTTTTTGACCAAAATTTAGCAGATTTACATGCGGCTGCAACAACTGAGCTTTCTTCAATTGCCATTGGAATTGTAAAATTCTTATTATCAATTATAAAATTTGGAGCAATACCTAAAGGAAGAAAAAAATTTGTAATTGTATTTTCAGCAAATTCATCATGAATTTTTTGAAGTTCAATATCATTGCTCCAATAGTTTTTTAATAGTTTTTTGTTAGAATCTAAGGAATTGAAAAAATTATTAATAACCCAGTCAATTTTTTCGTTCTTAGTAAGTTTTGAAAAACCTTCTTTCATAGAATTAAGCAAAGATAGTTATTGTTAAATTCTTTTAATAAACATATATTTAAATCTCAAAAATTTTTTAGCCATGAATAAATCTTTCCAGACAGCATTTTTTTTAATATTAATTCTTTCTTTAAGTGTTAGCTGTAAATCTGATAAATCAGGATATGACCAGCCAAATATAATATATATTTTAGCTGACGATCTTGGCTATGGTGAGTTAGGATCATTTGGTCAAACAGAAATTGAAACACCCAACATAGATAGATTAGCAGAGGAAGGAATGATTTTTACTGATCACTATTCAGGATCTCCGGTTTGTGCTCCTGCTCGAAGCGTCCTTATGACTGGAATGCATACTGGAACATCTCCGATTAGAGATAATAGTGAATGGGGAGAGAGAGGGGATGTTTGGAGTTTTAAATCTATGTTAGACAACCCTGAATTGGAAGGTCAACGTCCTTTACCAGATTCTACAGTAACAGTTGCACAAGTTCTTAAAAATAATGGTTATAAAACTGGAATGGTTGGTAAGTGGGGTTTGGGTGCTCCACATACTAATAGTGTCCCAACCAAAAAAGGTTTTGATTTTTTTTACGGATATAATTGTCAAAGAATTGCTCACTCATATTATCCAACCCATTTATGGAAAAATGAAGATAGAGAATATTTAGATAATTATTTGGTAGAGAAAAAAGAGCATCTTGATAAAGGTGCTGATATATATAATCTGGACAGTTATGCAAAATATAATCAAAATGATTATGCTCCAACATTAATGCATAAAGAAGCTCTTAATTTCATTGATGAAAATAAAAATGAAAAATTCTTTCTTTATTATGCATCATTAATTCCTCATTTAGCCTTACAAGCTCCAAAAAGATGGGAAGAATATTATAGAAATAAATTTGGAAAAGAAGAACCCTATGTAGGCAGATCATATTATCCAGCCTTAACTCCAAAGGCAACATATGCTGCAATGATTTCTTATTTAGATGAGCAGGTAGGCGAGGTTGTTGAAAAATTAAAAGAAATTGGAAAGTATGAAAACACATTAATAATTTTCACAAGTGACAATGGACCAACTTGGTTAAATCAAGTTGATACAGATTTTTTTAATAGTGCTGGAAAATTAAATGGTTCAAGAGATAGATTAAAAGGAAGTGTAAATGAAGGAGGTATTAGGGTTCCAATGATTGCAACTTGGCCAAATCTCATAAAGAAAAAAACAAAAACAAATCATATATCAGCATTTCAAGACTTTTATGCAACTGTTTGTGATATACTTGGCATTGAAAAACCAAAAGCTGTAAATGGATTAAGTTTTCTTCCTACTTTAAAAAGTGAAAATCAAGAAAAGCATCAATATTTGTACTGGGAAATTGCTAATAAAGGAGGTCAGCAAGCGATTAGATATAACAATTGGAAAGGTCTTAAAAAAAATCTTCAACAAGGAAAACAAAAACTTCAACTTTTCAACTTAGATAATGATATAGAAGAGCTAAATGATGTTTCTGACGAAAATCAGAATATAGTAGATAAATTAGAAAAATTTTTAGTTCAGGCAAGAACAAAACCCAACCTAAAAACATTTGAAATAAATGCATTAGATAATTAAAATGACAAAAACTATAGTAATCTTAGCAGCTGGAATGTCTTCTAGAATGAAAAAATCAATTGATTCTGATATTGATGATTCTAAGGCAGATGAAGCAAATAAAAAAAGTAAATCATTAATAACTTTTGGAGATAAACCATTTATATATTTTCTTCTAAAAAATATAGTTGAAGCTGGTTTTGAAAATGTAATAATGGTTGTTGGAAAAGATTTTGATGATTTTAAAAAACAGCTTAATAATCTTAATTTCAATAACAAGTTAAAAATAGATTATGCTATTCAAAAAATACCCAAAGATAGAGTTAAGCCTTTTGGAACTGCTGATGCTGTTTTTCAAACAATGGACCAGATTGAAATTTTAAAAAATTCAAGTTTTTGTGTTTGTAATAGTGATAATTTATATTCAACGAACTCTTTAAGAACAATCCGTGAAAATGCTTATGAAAATGCTGTATTAGCATATGATAGAGATTCATTAAATTTCCCAAAAGAAAGAGTTTCATCATTTTCTATTTTAATGACGGATGATAATTTTAACCTTTTAAATTTTATTGAAAAACCTACACAAGAACAAGTAGATCAAAATCTTGATAGTAATGGTAAAATTAGGGTAAGTATGAATATTTTTAAGTTTAATGGACTCCAAGCTTTTGATTTCATAAAGAATTGTCCAATTAACCCCATCAGGAACGAAAAAGAATTACCAAGTGCAATAGTTAATATGATAAATGAAAACGATCTTTATATGAAGGGAATTCCTATTGCTGAACATGTCCCTGATTTAACTTCAAAAGCAGATATAAACATTATTCAAAAATTAATTGAATAATAAATATGTGTATGGATGCAATAATAAAGTATTGGAATAATTATCTAAATTTATAAAGTGATAGAATTAAGTTTAATAGATAAAAGTATTATAATTTTCTTTTTTGTTTTAGTGCTTGCTATTGGATTTGCTGTTTCTAAAAAATCTTCAAAAAATACTACTGAATACTTTCTTTCTGGAAGAACATTACCCTGGTGGCTTCTTGGTTTGTCAATGGTAGCTACAACATTCTCAACAGACACTCCAAATTTAGTAACTGACATTGTAAGGACTAATGGAGTTTCAGGAAATTGGGTTTGGTGGGTTTTTCTTTTAACCGGTCTTTTAACGGTATTTGTATATGCAAAACTTTGGAGAAGATCTGACGTTTCTACTGATATGGAATTTTATGAACTTAGATATAGTGGAAAAGCAGGTAGATTTTTAAGAGGATTTAGGTCTGTTTATTTAGGTATAATTTTTAATGTTTTAGCTATGGCCGGAGTTACATTAGCTGCAATTAAAATTGGAGCAATAATGCTTGATTTATCTGCTCTAGAAACAGTTCTATACGCAGGTGGTGTAACGCTTGTTTTTAGTACAGTTGGTGGTTTTAGAGGAGTAGTTTACACGGACTTCATTTTATTTTTTACCGCTATGGCAGGTTCAATTGGGGCAGCTATTTATTTAGTTAATTTACCTGAGGTCGGAGGTATATCTGCTGTTATAAGTAATGAAAATATAGCTGATAAAATTTCAATTTTTCCTGATGTTTCTGACAAAGAAACGTTAATTACTTTATTAATAATTCCTTTTGCAGTTCAGTGGTGGAGCTCATGGTATCCTGGAGCAGAGCCTGGAGGCGGAGGTTATATTGCTCAGCGAATGCTTGCTGCAAAAAATGAAAACCATGCATTGGGAGCTACATTATTTTTTAATATTATGCATTACGCATTAAGACCTTGGCCATGGATTATAGTTGCATTAGCATCGCTTGTTGTATTTCCTGATATTGATTCAATTAGTCAAGCTTTTCCAAATGTTGCTGAAGATAAATTAGGTCAAGATTTGGCATATCCTGCGATGTTAACAATGTTACCTAAAGGCCTTTTAGGTCTTGTTTTAGCATCTTTGGTTTCTGCATATATGTCAACAATTTCAACTCATTTAAATTGGGGTTCGTCTTATGTTGTAAATGATTTTTATTTACAATTAATTAATAAAAATGCATCTCAAAAAGAATTAGTAAATGTAGGCAGGATTTCAGTTGTAATTTTAATGATATTAAGTTCTATTATTGCTATTTCCCTTAATAATGCATATCAGCTTTTTGATATAATATTGATGTTTGGAGCTGGAACCGGATCAATATTTATATTGAGGTGGTTTTGGTGGAGGATAAATGCTTGGAGTGAAATTGCTGCAATGTTAAGCTCGGGATTAATTTCAATTGCATTAACTAATGAAACTATATTTAATTTAATTTTTAATGATGATGGATTTCCAGTCTACATGAAATTCCCTTTTATTGTTTTAGTAACTACAATTATATGGCTTATAGTAACATTTGTTACACCCTCTGATGATAATGAAACCTTAGTAAAATTTTATAATAAGACCAATCCTGGTGGGCCAGGCTGGAATTATATAAAAAAGAATAATAAAATTAAAATCTTAAAAGAAAATGATAATTGGATTGTCCCTGATGGAATTGTATGTATGCTTATTGGATGTGTTGCTATTTATTCAGCTTTATTTTGTACTGGATACTTTATTTATGGAGATACAGTTACAGGATTTAGTTTTCTTATAATTACAATAGTTTTTTCATACCTTCTTTTTAAAAAATCAAAAAATCTAATTTGAAAAAGGACTTACAGTACATAAAACCTGGAACACATCAAAAATCAAGATTTGAAAAAATTCATACAATAGTTTTTGAAGATTCTAATATAGCTTCAAAAAAAGTGGCCAGAGAAATTGCTGATTTAATAATAAATAAGCAATTGAAAAATGAAAATTGTGTGTTAGGACTTGCTACTGGATCATCTCCGATCACAGTATATAAAGAACTTGTTAATATTCATAGAAAAGAAAAATTAAGTTTTAGTAATGTCATAACATTTAATCTGGATGAATATTATCCAATTTCAAAGAAAAATGTTGAGAGTTATAATACTTTCATGTTTGAAAATTTATTTTCAAAAGTTGATATTCCAAAAAAGAATATTAATATCCCAAATGGTGAGCTTAATCAAGATAAAGTTTTAGACTATTGTAAAAAGTATGAAGAAAAAATAAAAAATTTAGGAGGATTAGATTTTCAAATTTTAGGAATTGGAAGAACAGGACATATTGGTTTTAATGAACCAGGTTCTAGTATTAATTCTGAAACAAGACTTGTTAAGTTAGACTTTATAACTCGTGAAGATGCTTCCGGTTCTTTTTCTGGCCTTGAAAATATTCCAAATGAAGCTATTACAATGGGCATAAATACAATTTTAAATGCAAAACGAATCATACTTATTGCTTGGGGTGAAAAAAAAAAACATGTTATATTAAAAGCTGTCGAAAAAAAAATAACACCAAATTTACCAGCAAGTTTTTTACAAAATCATAACAATGTGTCATTTGTTCTAGATAAAGGTAGTTCTATGGAATTGACAAGAATTAAAACTCCATGGGTTGTAGGTTCCGTAAAATGGAGTAGAGATTTGAAGACAAGAGCTGTAGAATGGTTATGTAATAGATCAGAGAAATCTATTTTAAGATTATCTAACAAAGATTACAATGAAAATCATTTATCTGATTTATTAGTTAATCAAACTTGCTATGATCTAAATATTGAAATATTTAATAGAATTCAGCGTACTATAACAGGTTGGCCTGGTGGTAAGCCTAATTCAGATGATACATACAGACCTGAAAGAAAAAGCCCTTACAAAAAGAGAGTTTTAATTTTTAGTCCTCACCCTGACGATGATGTTGTATCTATGGGTGGAACTTTTGAAAGATTAATTAAACAAGGGCATGATGTTCATGTTGTGTACCAAACATCTGGTAACATTGCTGTTTCTAATGAATCTGTTTTAAAATTTTTAGAAATATATTGTGATATTTTTAAAATAAGTGATAAAAAAATTAATCAAGTAAAAAAAGTTTTAAAAAATAATAAAGAAATTATCCCAGATCCTTTTGTTCGTAATATAGCTGGAAAAGTTAGAGAAAAGGAAGCAATTTCAGCTACTCGATATCTCGGACTGAATGATTCAAATGTTCATTTTCTTAAACTCCCATTTTATGAATCCGGTAATGTTAAAAAAAATGATGTATCATCCAAAGATTTAAAATTAACATGTGATATAATATCAAAAATTAAACCTCATCAGTTGTATGCAGCAGGTGATCTAGCTGATCCTCATGGAACTCATGCTGTTTGTTTAAAATTAGTTTTTGATAGTATTGAATTATTAAAGACAAAGTCTTTTATGAAAAATTGTTGGGTGTGGTTATATAGAGGAGCATGGCATGAATGGGAAGTTCATGAGATTGACATGGCTGTACCTTTAAGTCCTGAACAAGTTAATCGAAAAAGAAAATCTATATTCTATCATCAATCTCAAAATAATACTGTTATGTTCCAAGGCGATGATAATAGAGAGTTTTGGAAAAGAGTAGAAGAAAGAAATCGTGAAATTGCGCTACAATATAGAAGCTTGGGAATGGCAGACTACCAAGCAATGGAAACTTTCAGAAGATATTATTTTTAGAGAGAATTTTATGAAAATTATAAAAGAAGTATGCGTTGATAATATTGACGATGCTTTAAAAGCTTTTAACAAAGGTGCAGATAGAATTGAGTTTTGTTCAAATCTAAATGAAGATGGATTGACCCCTGATTTTAATGATCTAAAAGAGCTTAAAAGTTTAGTTTCGATTCCTATTCGAGTTATGATAAGACCTCACTCAAAATCTTTTGAATATAATGATAATGATATTGCTAAAATGACGAAAAGTATTCATTTATTTAAAAAAGAAAACTTTGATGGAGTTGTTTTAGGTTGTTTGAATGAGCATAATGAACTAGATATTGAAAAAATTAATTATTTAGCTCAAACTGCAAAACCTCTCAATGTAATTGTTCATAAAGCAATTGATTTAACCAATTCACCAATAGAATCTTTAAAGAATTTATTTGAATTAAATATTATAAATGGAGTTTTAACCTCTGGTGGTTGTCAAACGGCAGAGCTTGGTATGTCTATTTTAAAAAATATGGTTAATATATCCCCTAAAGATTTTGAAATTATTTCAGCTGGAAAAATTACTGATCAAAATATAAACTTTTTACATGAAAAAATACAAGGTCAATATTATCATGGTAGAAAAATCGTTGGAGAATTATAATTAAATAAATACATTTAAAAAAAATTAAGATATGATTGGAGCGCAATTTAATGGGTCAGAACTTAATCAAAAAACTATTTTTGATCACCCAACGGGATTATTTGTGCTATTCTTTACTGAAATGTGGGAAAGATTTAGTTATTACGGAATGAGAGCAATTTTGGTTCTGTTTTTAACTTCATCAATAATGAATGAAGGATGGGGATGGGAAAGAGAAGATGCGCTAGTATTATATGGTTGGTATACAGGTCTTGTTTACTTTACCCCTCTTATTGGTGGAATTCTTGCTGATAAATTCTTAGGATATAGAAATGCAACGGTTATGGGTGCTTTTATTATGGCATTAGGTCATGGATCAATGGCTTTAGAATATTTCTCAGATTCATTTTTTTTCCTTGGTATTGCATTATTAATAATTGGTAATGGTCTCTTTAAACCAAATATTTCTTCAATTGTAGGTCAATTATATAAAGATGATGATATAAGAAAAGATGGAGCATACACTATTTTCTACATGGGAATTAATTGTGGAGCATTTCTAGGAATTCTTTTGTGTGGATATTTAGGAGAAAAAGTTGGATGGCATTGGGGGTTTGGACTTGCTGGAATTTTTATGTTTTTTGGTATGTTACAATTCTATTTTGCTCAAAATATTTTTGGTTCTATTGGATTAAAACCTGAAAAAAAGAAAGATTTAAAAAGTGAAGATAAAACCAAAACACCAATAACTGGAGTTGAGTGGGACAGAATAATAGTTATTTTAGTTTTTTCAGCTGCAACCATATTTTTTTGGTGGGCTTTTGAACAGGCTGGTGGGTCAATGACAATTTTTGCAAATGACTATACTGAGAGGAATTTGACGGGAGAATCATCAATGATATTTAAAACAGTCAATACAATTATAACAATTGTTCCAATGGTAGTTATTACATATGTACTGTTCAGACTATTTCAGAATATTTTTCAAAAGTATTTCTTGTCAAATTTATTTCTAGGTTCAAGTTTTGTTATTATTTGGGGAATAGTTTTATGGATGATTAATAATGAATTTAGTCAGGATGCAACTGAAATTCCAGCTTCATGGTTTTCTGTACTAAACTCCTTATTTATTATAATTTTTGCTCCTATTTTTTCAAAAATTTGGGCTTCAAAATATAATCCTTCAGGACCTATAAAATTCTCAATTGGTTTGATTCTTCTTGGTCTTGGTTTTGGTTTCTTAGCATATGGATCCATGTCTATACCTTATGGTGCACAAACTGCAAGCGTAAGTATTTTTTGGCTTGTATTTGCATATTTATTTCACACGCTTGGTGAATTATGTGTATCTCCGGTTGGCCTTTCATACGTTAGTAAACTAGCTCCAGTTAGACTTGTAGGATTGATGTTTGGTTTTTGGTTATTATCTAGTTTTTTTGCAAACCTAATCGGAGGTTTTACCGGAAGTTATATTAATGTAATTTCAGAACAAGCTGGTTTATCTGGATTCTTTTTGATTTTCACTCTTATCCCAATTGGAGCAGGAATTGTTATGTTTTTATTGAACGGCTTTTTAAAGAAAAAAATGCATGGTTTTAACTAGGTTTTTTATATTAAGTCTAATATTATCGTTTAATCTTGTTCAATCACAAGATGTAAATTGGATTACCATTGAAAAGGCTCAAGAGTTGCAAAAAACAAATCCAAAGAATATTATAATGGATATTTATACAGATTGGTGTGGGCCATGTAAGTTGATGGATAAAAATACTTTTCAAAACAGCGATGTTGCTAATTTTTTAAATGAAAATTTTTATGCAGTTAAATTTAATGCTGAAGGTAATTCCTCAGTAAATTATAAGGGTAAATTATATGATAATCCTGGATTTAAAAAAGGAACTTCTGGCAGGAATTCGTCCCATAATTTTACAAGATATTTGGGAGTTTATGGTTATCCAACAATTGTCTTTTTTGATGTAAATACAAATCCTATTGCTCCGATTACTGGATACTTAACACCAAGTCAAATTGAAATTTATTTAAATCTTTTTAGAGATAAAAAATATTTAGAGATAAAATCACAAGAGGATTTTAAAAAATTTATTTCTGAGTTTAAACCTGAATTTAAAAGTTAACGTTTTTTATTCGCCTTTTCGATGTAGACATATAATGCTCTTGACATTGAAGGGATTTTATTTAATGGAGCTTGAATATCTATTCTAAGACCAGCATTTTCTGCAGCACTAGCAGTATTTTTACCAAAGACAGCAATTCTAGTATCATTTTGTTTAAAATCAGGAAAATTGGAGAGTAATGATTCAATTCCTGATGGACTAAAGAAAACTAAAATATCATAATAGACATTTTTTAAATCAGAAAGATCACTTATAACTGTCTTATAAAAAACACCTTTTGTCCATCTAACTTCTAAATCATTTAATTTTTTTTCAATTCTTGGAGATAATACATCTGATCCAGGAAGTAAATAGTTTTCCTCACTGTATTTAGTTATTATTTCAGATAACTCATCAAAAGTTCTACCACCAACATAAATTTTTCTTTTTCTGTAAACTACATATTTCTGTAAATAAAAAGCAACTGCTTCTGAAAGACAAAAATATTTAAGGGCATTAGGAATAGGATATCTCATCTCTTCTGCAATTCTAAAGAAATGATCAACAGAATTTCTGCTCGTAAGAATAATTGCAGAGAATTTAGATAAATCTATTTTTTGTTGTCTTATTTCTCTACTTGTTTTACCTTCTATATGTATAAAAGGTCTAAAATCTATTTTCAATTTAAATTTTTTAATAAGCTCGACATATGGGGAGTTTTTAAGCTCTGGCTTTGGTTGTGAAATTAAAATAGACTTAACTTTCATATTCCAAAAAAATGATTTGGGTCAGCAAAAATACAAATTCATTTATTACGAAACCCATTAAACTTAAAATGATTTTATATAGCTAATAAAAATTTAGTCTTAATTTTACATTGTGTCTGAGAGAAAATCAATCGTTATTATTCCAACTTTTAATGAAGCTGAAAATATAGTTGATATTATTAATGAAGTTTTTTTGTTAAAAGATAACTTTAACATTTTAGTTGTTGATGATAATTCCCCTGATGGAACTTCAGAACTTGTAAAGAAAGAAATGGAATTAAATAAACAAAGACTTTTTTTGATTGAAAGAGAAAAAAAATTAGGTATTGGACCAGCATATATTAATGGATTTAAATGGGCAATAAAAAATGGATATGAAAATATTTATGAAATGGATGCAGATTTTTCTCATAATCCAAATGATTTATCAAGAATGCAAGTTTTTTTAACTCAAAATGGTGTTGATGTTGTTATTGGTTCTAGGTATAAAACTGGCGTTAATGTAGTTAACTGGCCAATTCAAAGAGTATTAATATCATATTTTGCATCATGGTACGCAAGAATTATTACTGGCACTCCAATAATGGATTTAACATCTGGATTTGTTGGCTATAAAGCAAAAGTTTTAAATGAAATTTTAAATAATGGAGTAAAATTTAAAGGGTATGCATTTCAAATTGAAATGAAATTTAAAGCATATAATTTAAAATATAATTTATATGAAATTCCTATTATTTTTACTGATAGAATAAAGGGAAGCTCAAAACTAAATTTATCAATAATTTCTGAAGCTATCTTTGGATTGATTACAATGAAAATAAGTCAAATTTTCACAAAAATTTTTAGATGAAAATAATTTTACAAAATGCTAATATTGTTAATGAAGGTAAAATATCTAAAAATGATTTATTAATTAATGACGATATTATTGAAAAAATTTCTAACAAAATCACTCCAATTGGAAATGAAAAATTAATTGATATTAAAGGATGTTTTTTATTACCTGGTATTATTGATGATCAAGTTCATTTTAGAGAACCAGGACTAACCCATAAAGGCTCTATTTACTCTGAGTCTAAAGCTGCTGTTGCAGGTGGTATAACGTCATTTTTTGAAATGCCTAACACAAATCCTCAAACAACTACAATTGAAAAATTGAATGAAAAATTTGAAATTGCTAGTAAAAATTCATTTGCAAACTATTCATTTATGTTTGGTGGAACAAATAAGAATTTTTCTGAGATAAAAAAATTGAATTTTTCTGAGATACCAGCTATAAAATTATTTTTAGGATCATCGACTGGCAATATGCTTGTTGATGATTATAAAGTTATTGAGGATATTCTAACATTTTCTGACGTTCCTGTAGTAGTTCATAGTGAGGATGAAGATATTATTAATAAAAATTTAAAAATATTCAAAGAAAGGTATGGAGATAAAATTCCATTTCAATCTCACTCTAAAATTAGGTCTGAAGAGGCATGTTTAAAGTCAACAGAAAAAATAATTGAATTAGCCAAAAAAACAAATTCACGACTTCATGTTTTTCATTTATCAACAGGTGTTGAATCAAAATTATTTTCTTGTAATAAACCATTAAAGGATAAAAAAATTACAAGTGAAGTATGTATACATCATTTATCATTTAATGATAAGGATTATGAAAAGAAAAAGGGTTTTATTAAGTGGAACCCCTCTGTTAAAACATCTGAAGATCAGAAACAATTATGGGAATCATTACTGGAGGATAGAATTGATGTTATTGCTACAGACCATGCCCCTCATACATTTGATGAAAAGAGTAATAATTACTTAAATTGTCCATCTGGAGGTCCAATGGTACAGCATTCACTGAGTGTTATGTTTGAACATTTTTTAAATAATAAAATTTCTTTGGAGCAAATTGTTCAAAAGATGTGTCACAATCCTGCAATTATTTTTAAAGTAAAAAACAGAGGATATATTAGAGAAAATTATTATGCTGATTTGGTAGTTGTTGATCCTAAAAAATCATATACAGTTAACAAGGATAATATACTTTATAAGTGTGGTTGGTCACCTTTTGATGGAACAAAGTTTAATTCAAAGGTTATATATACTTTTGTTAATGGTAAACTTGTTTTTGATAATGGAAAAATTAATGAGGCTATTAGAGGAAAAAAAATATCTTTTGAATAAATGAAATACATATATATTATTTTAATATTTGTTTTTTTCTCTTGTTCAAATGATCAGCCAGTTCCAGATGATGTAATGTCGAAAAACCAAATGATTGATTTTTTATTCGATGTTAACCTCATTAATTCCAGCAGAGGATTTATTAGTAAAAGTAACAGCAATTATTTTATGGTAAGAGACACCATGCTTTTTAGAAAACATTCAATTGATTGTTTGACTTTTGTTAGAAGTAATAGTTTTTATACAAAAAATCCTAAGCTATATATGGAAGTTTATAACGGAATAAACAAAAAGATTAAAACTATAAAAGATTCCTTAAGGGATGTCAAGAAGTAATTAATTAAATATCTTTGTTAAATGCCAATGGATTTTTTAAAAGAACTTAAATGGAGGGGTTTAATCCAAGATGTTACAAACGGATTTGATGAAGAGGTTAAAAAAAATAGTGTAACAGCGTATATTGGTTTTGATCCAACATCAGATTCTCTTCACATAGGTAGTCTTATTCAACTTATAATATTAAAACATTTTCAATTATGTGGACACAAACCCATTGTATTAGTTGGGGGAGCAACTGGTATGATAGGTGATCCATCAGGAAAATCAAAAGAAAGAAATTTACTTAATGCTGGTATAATTGACAAGAATATTTCATCAATTAAAAATCAACTTTCCAAGTTTTTGGATTTTGATAAAAACAAATCCAATGCTGCCATTATTCTTAATAATTACGATTGGAATAGTGAATTAAATATTATTGATTTCTTTAGAGATTATGGGAAGCTTCTTACAGTAAATTATATGATGTCAAAGGATTCTGTTAAGAAAAGACTATCAACCTCTGATGTTAGTGAAGGCATGTCTTTTACTGAATTTACATACCAATTATTTCAAGCTTATGATTTTCACTATTTGATTGAAAATTACAATTGTACTATTCAAATGGGTGGAAGTGATCAATGGGGAAATATTACATCTGGGGTTGAGTTAATTAGAAAAAAGAGTGGTAAAAAAGCACATGCTTTAACATGTCCTTTAATTACAAAAGCAGACGGCTCGAAATTTGGGAAAACTGAAGAAGGAAATGTTTGGCTAGATAAAGAAAAAACTTCACCTTATAAGTTTTATCAATACTGGTTAAATTCTTCTGATGAAGATTCAATTAAATATGTTAAAATCTTCACTTTTGCAACAAAAGAATTCATTGATAATTTAATTTCAGAACACAGCGAAGTTCCTCATGAAAGAAAGCTCCAAAAATTTATTTCTGAAGAAATTACTAAAATGGTTCATTCAGAAGAAGATTTAATAAAGGTTAAAAATGCATCTTCAATTTTATTTGGGAATAATACGAATGAAAATTTATTAAATATTGACGAAGGTACTTTCTTAGATGTATTTAGTGGCGTTCCTAATATAGAACTCAATAAGTCTTATTTTAATGAAAGTGAAATTATTGAGGATCTTTTGGACAAAACAAATTTTTTTAGTTCTAAATCAGAGATAAGAAGGCTTATAAGTCAAAATTCAATTTCAATAAATAAAACAAAAATAGATTCAACTTTTAAAATATCTGACATTGAGCTTATTAATAATAAGTATGTTTTGGTTCAAAAGGGCAAAAAGAATTACTATTTAATTAGCGTATCCAGTTAGCATTAAATTACACCCTCTAATATCAGCTTCACTTCCTCTTCCAAATAATTTAAATTCACCATTTTTAAATACTTCTCCAACATCTTCAGTTGCAATAAATGGACATGAATACTTATTTGCGAGATCAATTATATTTAAAAAACCTTTTCCATTTTTTGATACTTTAAAGGGGTCATTAAAATCTTTTACTAATACTTTTTTCCATTTAGGGGAATTAAAAATCTGATCTTTAATGGAATAGCTTTGCGATAACAATTCTGTCATTGCGTATTCTGAATGGACATTGCGAGTATTAAATCCTTTGGAAAATATATTATGAAGATCTTCTTTATCTATTTCCTTTTTTAATCCTTTCATACCACCAGTTTCTATTATTATAGAATTTTTAAGATTATATTTTTTATTATCAATTAAATCCATCAATGCATACGACAGTCCATATATTATATATTTTGTTTTGTTTTTTTCTAACTGCTTTGTTTTTAAATCAAATTTTTCAGGATCCATTAAAAACTGACTTTCATTATTTTTTGATTTTTTAATTAATTCATTAATCATATAAATTAATGATGATTCACTTTTTGATTTAAAACTTGGTGTTACTCCGATTATTACATAGTCTGAAATTTTTCCATACACTCTTTCAAAACATTTTTCAATGCTCGCATCATAATTTTTAAGTCTGTAAATAAAATGGCTGCTTCTTAATCCTCCAGTTCCACTACTTTTAAATACTTTTTGATGTTTGTTGTTTTTAATAAAAATTTTCTTGTGTTTAAAAAAGATTATAGGAAGAAATGGTATCTTTTCAATCTGGTCAATTTTTTCTGGTTTTATATTTAAACTTTTACAATAAAGTTGATAAGTTTTATTTTTCTCAAAATGATAATTAAATAATTTAATAGAATAATCTTTAAATGATTCCTCATTTTTAACTCCCAAAAAATCCATATTTAATATTAAGTTTTTGTTAACTCAATATAAACTTAAATTATTAAGTTTATATTTAAAATATAATGAAAAGTTCACCATTAAAAATATTAGTTGTTGACGATGATTTAGATATTATTGAAATTTTAAAATATAATTTAAATAAATCAGGTTATTTAGTTAAGTCTGCAAAAAATGGGTTAGAAGCTATTAAAAGAGCTAAAAAGTTCATGCCTAATATAATTTTGATGGATGTAATGATGCCTGAAATGTCTGGAATTGAAGCTTGTTCCGAAATAAAACAAATTGATGAACTTAGTGAAACAATGATAATTTTTCTTTCTGCAAGAAGTGAAGATTACACCCAGATCTCAGCTTATGATGCAGGTGCTGATGATTATATATCCAAGCCAATTAAACCAAAGATTCTTTTAAAGAAAATATCAAATATTGCTAAAAAAATAAAGTCCAATAAAAATATGCCTATTGTTTTAGATTTAGGCTCTATCAAAATTAATAGAGAAGAATATCTAGTTACTCAAAATAAAAATGAAATAATGCTGCCTAGAAAAGAATTTGAATTATTATTTTTATTAGCATCTAAGCCTGAAAAAGTTTTTACTAGAGATGAAATTATGAATAAAGTTTGGGGAACTCAAGTTGTTGTTGGTGATAGAACTATTGATGTTCATATTAGGAAGTTAAGAGAAAAAATTGGGGATAAACATATAAAAACTTTAAAGGGTGTTGGATATAAATTTAAGCCCTAAATGTCATCTAAATTTAAAAGCAGATTTTTATTAATATCAATATCATTACTTGTATCAATAGTTATTTCATTAATTTTCATTTCGATAAGTGGTACCAACAATGAGTTTAATTTCTATAAATTTTCATTAATTGTTATATTATCTCTAATAATTATCTACATTTTTGGAGTAATTTACACCAGGTTTTTTTTATATAATAAACTTAAAGAGATATCTAAAGATATTTTGCCTTCAAAAGATATAAGTCAAACAGTTACTACTAACATGGATGATCTTGTGGATGAAATTAAAGACTATGATTCACAAATGAAATCAGAATTTTCTGAAATGAAAAAGCAAGAATCATTTAGAAGAGAATTTATTGGAAACTTAGCCCATGAAATAAAAACTCCTTTATTTACAAGTCAAAGTTACTTATTAACTCTACTTGATGGTGCATTGGATGATAAATCAGTTAACAAAAAATATCTAAAAACAGCTTCAAAGGCAATAGACAGATTAAATTTAATTGTAAAAGATCTTGATTTAATAACAAAAATTGAAAGCGGTCAGTCTAATTTAAATTCAGTAAAATTTGATGTTATTGAACTTATTCAAAATGTATATGAAATGTTAGATTTTAGTGCAAAAAAGAAAAATATTGAATTAATAATAGAACATGAAAACAACCCTCCTGAATTAGTCATGGCTGATAAGGAAAAAATTGAACAAGTAATTACAAACTTGGTAGATAATTCAATAAAATATGGCAAAGAAAATGGTACAACTGAAATTGTTGTTCAAAATTTGACTGATGAAAAAATAATTGTTCGTGTAACAGACAATGGTATTGGTTTAAAAGATGAAAACTATACTAGAATTTTTGAGAGATTTTATAGGGTAGATAAAAGCGGTAGTAGAACTGCTGGTGGTTCAGGTTTAGGACTTGCAATTGTAAAACATATTATTGATGCTCATGATGAAAAAATTTATGTTGAAAGTGAATATGGTGTTGGATCAGAATTTTCATTTACTATAGAAAAATCAAAATAGTTATTTTTATAAAAAATCCTTTTTTGGGAAGTAAAAACAAACTTAAACGATTCAAAGAAAACTTAAATTTTAAAAATTTATTTCAACCTGAAAGAGATGAGTTAAATAAAAACTCTTTTAAACTAAGGGGAAAATGGAATAAACTTTTTTTTAAAAATAATAATCCAATTATTTTAGAATTAGGTTGTGGCAAGGGTGAGTACACAACAACTTTAGCAAAGCAAAATCCCAATAAAAATTTTATTGGTATTGATATTAAAGGTGCTAGAATTTGGACTGGAGCAAAAGAATCGATAGAGCAAAAATTAAAAAATGTATGTTTTATTAGATCTCAAATTGAGCTTATTGATAAACTTTTTTTAGAAAATGAAATAGATGAAATTTGGATTACATTTCCTGATCCTCAGTTAAAAATTCAGAGAAAAAAGCATAGATTAACAAATTCAGTTTTTTTAGCTCAATATAAAAGAATTCTTAAAAAAGATGGTTTTGTAAACTTAAAAACTGACAGCGAATTTTTACATGGATATACATTAGGTTTAATTGAGGGAATGGGTATAAAACCAGTTTTTTCTAATCATGATATATATTCTAATAATAATGCTCCTGATGAGGCACTCTCAATTAAGACATTTTATGAAAAGAAATTTTTAGAATCAAAAAAAATAACTTTTTTGCGATTTAATTTTAATAAACATGAATAACAATAATGGTTTTTTTGAAAACGTATATAGTGTTGTTAGAAAGATACCATATGGAAAGGTATCGACTTATGGTGCAATAGCTAATTTTTTAGGATCTGGTAAAAGCGCAAGAGCTGTAGGCTGGGCAATGAATTCTTCTCATAAATTTAAGGATATACCAGCTCACAGAGTAGTTAACAGAAATGGTTTGTTAACTGGCAAGCACCACTTTGGTGGTACAAATTTAATGAAGCAGTTACTTGAGAATGAAGGGATAATTATTAAAAACGATAAAATTGTTGATTTTAATAGATATTTTTGGGAGCCCAAATTGAATATAAAATAGCATACTTGTTTATATATTTGTAATATCAATTTATGAGTAAATTAGAATTTAATAAAGAAAAAATTATAGATACTTTGAAAGAGGTTATTGATGCAGACCAAATTTTAAACATCAATAACTTCTCAGATGAGATATTGATTGATCTTACAACTAATAACCCTACACACAAGGCAAAATCAGATCTAACAAA
>QOPZ01000006.1 GCA_003331885.1 Cryomorphaceae bacterium
GATCTTTATAAAGAATGCATATTACCATATTCAAAAAAAATACTTAATAGGGCAAAAGAATTAGGTTGCCCTACAATATTTTTTCCAAAAGACTTTTCACTAGGATTAAAATATATCAATAAAGATATATGTGATTTTGTAAGTATAGACTGGACCATGAAATTAGAAGACGCCAGAAATTTAGTTGACAAAAACGTAGGATTACAGGGCAATATGGATCCTCGAATTTTCTACTATGATGAGTTAAAAATTGAAAGTTATTTAGAATCTCTTTCAAGTTTTGGTAAAAATAATCATGATTGGATTTTTAATCTAGGTCATGGTTTTCTTCCTGATATTGATTATAAAAAAGTTCAAAATGTTGTGAATTGGATAAAAAATAAAAACTGGAATAGATAAATGAAGGTAAGCGATAAATTAATAAAAAAATACAATAAAAGTGGTCCAAGATATACATCTTACCCACCAGCAACATTTTTTGATAATAATTTTTCAAATGAAGATTTTAAACTAAAAATCATTGAATCAAATTCAGAAAATCCTCAAAATATCTCTGTTTACATTCATATACCCTTTTGTCCTCAGATATGTCATTTCTGTGGATGTACTACTGAGTCAGGCTTTACAAAACCTTTTTTAGAGAGATATGTAGATGCTTTAATAAAAGAAATCGATTATGTTGGAAAATTGATAAATAAAAAAAGAAAGCTAACGCAGGTTCATTGGGGAGGTGGTACACCTAATGCAATTTCATATAAGTATATTGAAAGAATTACGAATAAACTTTATGAGGAATTTACATTTTCAAAAAACTATGAAATGGCTATTGAGTGTAACCCAGCTCATTTAGAATTTAGACATATAGAATTATTAAAGAAATTTGGGTTTAATAGAATTTCAATTGGTATTCAGGATTTTAGAAATGATGTTTTGGATGCCATCAACAGAAAGCCATCTAAACACCCAATTTCAAAAATTATAAAAAAAATAAAGGATGAAGGTTTCACAGGAACTAATATTGATTTAGTTTATGGATTGCCTCTGCAAACAGTAGAAAGCTTTAAAAAAACTGTTGAAATGGCTATAGAGCTTAACACTGAGCGGATAGTTACCTTTTCATATGCACATGTACCTTCAATTCTACCCAGGCAAAAAATTCTTGAAAATATTGGCTTTCCTAGCTCTAAGAATAAAGCATTGATGTATGAAAATTCATACGAATTATTTATGAAAGCTGGCTATGTATCAATAGGAATGGATCATTTTTCTAGACCAGGTGATGAATTTGATATAGCACTTCAAAATAAACAACTTCACAGGAATTTTCAAGGATATTGCACCAGAGAAACTACTGGCCAAGTTTATGGATTTGGAGCATCCTCAATTTCTCAACTGGATTCTGCGTATAGTCAAAACATCAAGAATGCAGCACAATATATAAATGCAATTGAAAAAAATAATCTAGCAGTTTTAAGAGGTTATGAAGTTGACATTAAACAAAAAATTGTTAGAGAAATTATTAATTCTATAATGTGTAATTACTATTTAGATCTTGAATTTATCGCTGAAAAATATGATTTAAATATTTCTAAAATAATTGACATTGTCAATTTTAATAAAGATAAATTTCAAGATTTTATTGATGATAATCTATTAATAATTGAAGGCTATAAATTAACCGTTTTTGAAAAAGGAAGATTATTTACTAGAAACATTGCAATGAGATTTGATCCTTTAATAAATCAAAAAGTTGGAACATATTCAAATACTATATAAATGAAGGGTTTTTTAATGATAAATTTAGGTTCACCAGACAGCACTTCTGTTAAAGATGTAAGGAAGTACCTTGATGAATTCTTAATGGATAAAAGGGTAATAGGCAAAAGCTATTGGTTTAGATGGTTTTTAGTTAAAGTAATTATTCTCAACACCAGGCCTAGAAAATCTGCAAAAGCTTATAAAAAAATTTGGTGGAAGGAAGGTTCACCTTTAATAGTATTATCACAACGATTATTTAATAAAGTATCGAAACTTGTTAGGTTTCCTGTTTCTTTAGCTATGCGTTATGGTTCAATTAGCATTCATAATGGATTAAAAGAGTTGGATGAAAAAGGAGTAAAAAATATAAAAGTACTCCCATTATACCCTCATTATGCTATGTCATCTTATGAGACTGTTGTTGAAAAAGTAAAGGATGAAGTAAAAATAAATTTTCCCCATCTAAAAATAAAAACAGTAGAGCCATTTTACAAAGACAAAAAATATATTGATCTTCTTTGTAAAAAAATAAAGGCTACAATCGATAAAATTGAATACGATCATATTCTATTCTCATATCATGGAATTCCAATTAGTCATTTAAAAATCTCTGACCCTACAAACTTGCATTGTTACAAAGTAAAAAACTGTTGTAGTACTCATTCTGACGCTCATAAATATTGTTATAAACATCAAGTACTTGAAACTACAGAAGCAGTTATTAACAATCTTAAAATTGATAAAAATAAGTATAGTAATGCTTTCCAATCTAGACTTCCAAATGAAGCATGGCTTAAACCCTACACAGACGATGAATTGATAAGACTAGCAAAAGAGGGAAAAAAAAGATTAGTTATTGTTACGCCTGCTTTTGTCACAGATTGTCTTGAAACTCTTGAAGAAATTGCAATGGAAGGGAAAGAAGAATTTTTAGATGCTGGTGGAGAAAGCTATCATTACGTACCTTGTTTAAATGATGATGATGATTGGGCTGAATTAATTTCAAAATGGGGAAATAAATGAGCTATCTAGTTTTAAAGACAATTCACTTAATTTTTGTAATATCATGGTTTGCTGGTCTTTTTTATGTTGGAAGATTGTTTATTTATTTTAAAGAAGCTTCAAAATATGAAGCAAATAAGAAAAAAATTCTCCAAGATCAATTTTTGTTAATGACCAAAAGATGTATGTACATAATAACATGGCCATCATTAATTTTATCTACTTTTTTTGGACTTTATATGTTACATAAAAATCCTTCTTTAATTTATTTGAATTGGATGATAATTAAATTAGTTTTTGTAACTATTTTAATTTTTTACACAGCTTATTGTCAAAAAATTCTTTTACAAATGATGAAAGGATCAATAAAATTTTCAGATTTTAAATTAAGACTTTGGAATGAGTTTGCGACCCTTCTTCTTATCTCAATAGTATCTCTGGCAGTTTTAAAAACAACTTTATCTTGGATAAAAGCTATAATTGTTTTTGTGATTATTGGAATATTATTATTCTCTCTAATTAAAATTTATCGAAGTTATATTAATTCAAAAAACTAACTAGACTATAATCCATATAGCTATAAATAGGTAAAAAACACTTTTAAAAACTTTAATCTTATTATGATTAATAAGATTGTTCACAAAACCTGTATTAAAAGAGGAAAGTAAAACCACTAATAAAAAAATAGTATTTGCAATTAACCAAAATATAAGTCCAAGTATTGAAAACTGTAATTCATAAGACCATGAGTTATGAAAAATATAGTTTGGAAAAAATGCAATAAAAAAAATACTAACTTTTGGATTTAAAACATTCATCATTAAACCTGTTGTAAAATCATTTTTACTGGACAAACTTTTATTATCAATTTTTGAGTTTTTATTGTAGGTTGAAATTGCTAAAAAAATAAAATATATAAATCCAAAAACTTTTAAAATAAAAAAGAAGTAGTCATTAGAATTAATCAACGCTGAAACACCAAAAACCAGTAGAAGTGTATGAAAAATTAGGCCAGTAGTTAATCCAAAAACAGTTTTTATCCCAGCTATTTTTCCCTCTGTTGAACTTTTTATAAAAACATAAATTATATCTGGACCCGGACTAAGGGTTAAAATACTTGCAGAAAATAAAAAAATTAAAAGAGTCTCTAATTGCATAATTTTTGATTTAAACTATGAATAATTTCTGTTATTATATAATTTTGCAAACCATATATGAATAATATAAACAATCTATTAAATAATATTTCTGAAACCAGAAAAGAATTACTTAATCATCCATTATATGCCAGATTGAATTCTGAACAAGCAATAGCAAATTTTATGGAAACTCATGTTTATGCAGTTTGGGATTTTATGTCTCTAGTCAAAGCACTTCAAATAGATTTAACAAGTGTCAAATTACCATGGGTTCCTACAAAAGATAATGTTTCAAGAAGATTGATCAATGAAATAGTTTTAGGAGAAGAAAGTGATATAGATCAAGAAGAAAACCCTACAAGTCATTACGAGTTATATCTTGAGGCTATGGAAACAATTGGTGCTGATACAGGAAAAATTAAAAATTTTGTTGCTAATATTATTGATTGTAATGATTACAAATTAGCCATTACAAAATCAGATATTCCTGATGCTGCTATAGATTTTATGAATTTTACATTTGATATTATTGACACAAAGAAAACTCATATTATAGCAAGCGTTTTTACTTTTGGAAGAGAAGATTTAATTCCTGATATGTTCATAAATATCGTTAAATCTTTAAATGAAAAACCTGGAAGTAAAACAAATGATTTACTGTATTACCTTGAAAGACATATAGAAATGGATGGTGATGAACATGGTCCAATGGCTTTAAAAATGATTTCAGGATTATGTGCAGATAATCAAGAAAAATGGGATGATGCTATTAAATTTTCTAAAGAAGCATTAAAACAAAGAATAAAGCTTTGGGACTATATAAATAGTCAGATCTAAAATTTATTACTATTTCTTGTGTCTAAAAGACTCTTTGGTGGATCAAAACTATTTATATGATCTTCAGCTATTTTTTTAATTTCTTTAACTTTTTCAGGATATTTTTCAGCAATATTATATTTTTCTGATGGATCTAAATCCAAATTAAATAACAAAGGAACATCCAAAACAATTTTTTTATTACTGCCTTTAGGATAATCATATGCACCTTTAACTATAAAGTGTGCTTTAAACTCACCATGTCTTATGGCATAAATTTCTCTTTCCCTGTAAAAAATTATATTAGTTCTTTCACTTTGTGAGTGATTCAATAATGTTTGTTTTATGTTAACTCCATCAATTACTCTGTCTGAGATTTTTTCAGAATTAGATAAGTCAACAATTGTTGGAAAAAGATCCATAGTCGAGCCTATTTCATCAATTATACCAGGTTTAATTTCAGCTCCCCAAAAAATTCCTGGCACTCTCTGACCACCTTCCCAAGTCATTCCTTTGCCTTCTCTCAATAACCCAGCAGAACCGCCATGAGTTTCAAATGGAAGCCATGGGCCATTGTCTGATGTAAATACAACAATTGTATTCTTATCAAGGTTATATTTTTTAAGCTCACTTATAATAGCTCCCATACCATGATCAATTTCTTCAATTACATCTCCATATAAACCGTTTTTACTTTTTCCCAAAAAGTCTTCTGAAGCATATAAAGGAATGTGAGGTAAACTATGTGCTAAATAAATAAAGAATTTTTCATCTTTTAATTCATTAATCTTATCAATTGTCTTTTCTGTAAATCTTTTCGTTATTGTAGTTTGATCTGCAGGCCTTTCAATTATTTTATTATTCTCCATTAATGGAACATTATAATTTTCAGAATTAATTGGATTTTTTTCATACTGAGGCCAATAATTATTGCCAGGACAACAGGTAACTCCATTAATTGAATTCATATCATTTGAATATGGGATGCCATAATAATAATCAAATCCGTTATTTGTAGGCAAATATTTATTTTTATGACCTAAGTGCCACTTACCTATTGCAGCAGTTTTGTAACCGTTTTCTTTAAGCTTTTCTGCAATTGTAACTTCAGATTCAGGAATTCCAAAATCTGAATTTTCATAAAGAACTCTATATTTCTTTCCAATCATACCATTTCTTATGGGTAACCTTCCTGTCATAAGCGCTGCTCTACTTGGTGTACATACACTTGAAGCGGAATAAAATTGAGTCCATTTTTGACCTTCATATGACATTATATCAAGATTAGGTGTTTTTATTGTTGGATGTCCATATGATCCTAAATCACCATAACCCATATCATCAACAAAAACAATTATAAAATTATAGTCTTTTACAGATTCATTATTGCATCCTAAAATAGTTATTAATGAGAGTAATATTGTAAAAATGAGATTTTTCAGTCTTCTAAATATATAAATTATGTCACAAATTATTCATTATAAATTATAACTATATTTGCATTAAATATAAGTGAACTCAATGAAATATTTACTACTAATTTTGGCATGCATTTTCTCTGTAAACTCATTTTCTCAATTAAAAAAAGCTGATAAGTTTGCAAAAACAATTACAGCTGAGGAACTTAAAGAACAT
Organism: Cryomorphaceae bacterium; assembly: GCA_003331885.1. GTDB lineage: Bacteria > Bacteroidota > Bacteroidia > Flavobacteriales > Flavobacteriaceae > Eutrophosalina. The sequence goes on from QOPZ01000006.1 coordinate 6,351, forward strand.
TTATACATATATGCTTCTGATGAGTTTGAAGGAAGAAATACAGGAGCAAAAGGCCAAAAAAAAGCTGTAGAATATTTAAGAAACTTTTATATAGAAAATGAAATTGAACCAGGTGATCCTGACAAAGATTATTTTCAAAAAATGAAACTTAATCTAAGAAGAGGAAATGAAGGTGAGGTTGATTCTGAAAATGTAATTGCAATAATAAAAGGAAGTGAAAAGCCAGATGAATATCTTGTTCTTACATCTCACTTAGATCACGTTGGTTACGGAAGAACAGGTTCTAGATCTAGAGATGCCTACATTGGAGAAGTTAAAGAAAGAATACACAATGGAGCTGATGATGATGGGTCTGGTACAGTTGCTATGTTAGAAATAGCCCAAGCTTTTAAAGAAGCTAGTAAAAAAGGTAAAGGTCCAAAAAGAAGTATTATTTTTTTACATGTAACAGGTGAAGAAAAAGGTTTATTGGGTTCTGCCTATTATGCAGATAATCCTATATATCCCCTAGCAAATACAGTTACAAATCTTAACCTTGATATGATCGGTAGAATTGATCCAACAAGAAAAGGAGATAAAAGAGAATATATTTATATTATTGGATCAGATCACGACAGTCAAGATTTACATATATTATCTGAACAAACTAATCTTGAAACAGTTAATATAGATTTAGATTATAGATATAATGCTAAAGATGATCCAAATCGATTTTATTACAGAAGTGACCACTATAATTTTGCTAAAAAAGGTATCCCAATTATTTTTTATTTTTCAGGAACTCACCCAGATTATCACTTACCTTCAGATACACCTGATAAAATTGAATATGACCTTTTAGAACTTAGAAGTAAGCTTGTTTTTTATACAGCCTGGAATATAGCTAATAGAGATAAAAGAATTGCTGTAGATCCAAAACCAGAAGTTAAGAAATTTGAAGTTAATAAAGAGAAGTTAAACGGATATGCTGGAAATTATGGAGCTGAAGGAGTTCCTCTAAAAATTGGAGTATTTATTAGAGAAAACAACCTGTTTATTGAAGTAATGAATCAAGCAGTACAACTTGACGCATTGGATGAAGATGTATTTGGCAGTGAAGCAATGGGTTTAAAAATTACCTTTGATGCTGAAAAAGGTACTATGGAATTTAAACAAGGTCCGTATAACATTAAACTTAAAAGGGAATAATTTTACTTAAAGATTAGAAAATAAACCCATCAAACGATGGGTTTTTTTATTGTTCAATTGAAATTGCATTAGATTGGACAATAATGTTATCATGTATTTTAATGTTAAATGAAATTGGATTACAACATGTTTCACAATCCTCTATAAATGATTGATTAAAGACGGATGGGTCAACTAGTTTTATTTGATTTTCCCAACAATATGGGCATGTAAAAGGGTGTTCAATCATTTAAAAATTTGGGTGGAAGACCGGATTCGAACCGGCGACCTCCTGAACCACAATCAGGCGTTCTAACCAACTGAACTACAACCACCATTTTTGAGTCCGCTAATATAATATATAAGATTATAAAATAATAGATTTAGATTAAATCATTTATTGATTTAGCTCCTATAATTTTATTTGATGTAAATCCTTCAGCATGTTCAACTCCAATCAATCTGCCTAGATCTAGTGATCTATTATAAATAGTATTAAGAAAATTTTTTTTACTGATTAAAGTTTCTGACTCATTGCTTTCAGGATCGTAAAACTGAGAAGAATAACATTTTATAGCATTCATTTTTAAATCTTCAAATCCACTAATATCTACTAAAAAGTCAGGGCTAATATTTTTCCATTGTATGTAGTGATAAACATTAATAGGTCTCCATGAATCTTGTTTTTTATTATCATAAGTTGTTTTAATTTTTTTTAATCCACTTAAAAAACATGAATCTGAAACAAGATCTGCTCCTTTTGGGTGATCAATATGACGATCATCTTTTGCATTACATAAAACAACTTTTGGTTTATATTTTCTTATAATTTTTATAACCTCTAACTGATGAAGTTCATCATTTATAAAAAAACCATCTTTAAAACCTAAGTTTTCTCTTATCTCTACTCCCATCTTCTTAGATGCTTCTATACTTTCCTTATCTCTTAACTCAGCAGTTCCCCTTGTACCTAATTCTCCCCTTGTAAGATCAATGATGCCAACTTTTTTTCCTGCTTTAATCTCCTTAATAATTGTACCTCCGCAACCCAATTCTACATCGTCCGGGTGAGCACCAAATGCAAGTATATCTAAAGTGTTATCCATTTAACTTTAAAGCGTTAGATAAATCATTGATTAAATCATCTACATCTTCAATTCCTACAGAAAATCTTAAAAGGTTTTTAGTTATTCCAATCTCATCTCTTTCTTTAGGATCCATTTTTTTATGAGATGTTTTAGCAGGAGATGTTATAGTTGACTCCACACCAGCTAGACTCATTGTAGGTTGAATAACTTGTAAACTTTTAACAAATTCATCAGAACTAATGCTGTTTTTTAATTCAAAGGAAACCATTCCTCCAAATCCACCTGTCATCTGTTTTTTAGCTATATCATGTTTATCATGGCTTGAAAGACCTGGATAATAAACCTTATTTATCATATTATGATTATTTAAAAAATTTGCAATTTTCAGGGCATTATCATTTTGTTTTAATACTCTAACAGACAAAGTTTTAATACTTCTTTCAAGAAGCCAAGAAATATACTCACTAATATTACTGCCAAAATTTAATCCGGATTTTTTTATAATTGAAATCAATTCATTTGATCCACAAACTGTTCCAGCCAAAATATCACTATGTCCACCTAAATATTTAGTAGCACTATGAATAATTAAATCAATTCCAAGATTCGCTGGATTTTGATTTATTGGACTTGAAAAAGTATTATCAATTATTGAAATTAAATTATTTTTTTTTGAAAAATTGGAAATTGATTTGATATCTGTAATGCTTAAAAGCGGATTGCTAGGAGATTCAATGTAAATAATCTTTGTATTCGGTCTCAAAACGCTATTAAGTTCTTTAAGGTTTGCTACATCAATGTAATCATATGAAATATTAAACTTTTTAAATTCAGTATTAACTAAATTAATTGTTCCACCATATAATGATTTTTGTAATATTACATGATCTCCAGAACTCACAAAAGAAAACATTGAAGTTGCTACTGCTGCAAGGCCTGAGCCAAAAACTAAAGCATCTTCAGTTCCTTCAAGTTCTGCAATTTTTTTTGAAACTGAAAGTTGGTTTGGAGTATTAAAATATCTAGGATAAGCATCACTATTTAAATAGTCATATGTTATGGACGGGTATATTGGTGTTATGTTTCCAAAAAACTTGTCATCAGTTATACCACCTGAGTGAACGCATTTAGTACTTTTTTTCTTTGACATATATCAACTTGAAATCCAATCAATTACAGTTTGATCATCTGGTTTTGTTCTCGGAGAAATTACTTTGACAACAAATCCTTTTTCATCAATTAAATATTTTTGAAAATTCCAAGAAACAGATGAGTCAATAACACCATTTTCACTTTTCTTGGTCAAAAATTTATATATGGGGTGCATTCCAGAACCTTTAACTGAAACTTTACCCATCATTGGAAAACTAACACCATAATTCTCTTTACAAAAAGTTGCAATTTTTTCATTTGATCCAGGCTCTTGCCATAAAAAATTGTTAGCAGGAAAACCGATGATTATAAAGTTATCGTTTTTATACTCTTTATATAACTTTTCAAGGTTTTCATACTGATATGTTAAACCACATTTTGACGCAGTATTAACTATCATAACTTTTTTTCCTTTTAGAGATTTAAAATCAAACTCATTTCCATAAATATCTTGAACATTGAAACTGTGAATCGATTTTGGAAATTGACTATTGTTTTGAGAAAAGATACAATTAAAAAAAAGAACCAATGACATACTAAAAATTAATTTCATAATCGTTATTTAAATTATTTCAGCTGATAATTTTGCATCAACCATCTTCTTAAGTCTAGGTTTAAGATCAATAAGCGTACCAGACTTTACTGAACATTTACCTTTGTAGTGTACAATTAAAGTACATTGTTCAGCTTGAACAGGTGTATGATCACAAACACTAATTAAGGTTTGAATAACATGATCAAAGGTATTAAAATCATCGTTGTAAAGAATGATTTGATGTTCATCACCTATTATGTTATCCTCAGAAATTTTATTTTTTTCTTTTTCTTTAACACTCATAACCAGTTGGTTATGTCTAATTTACAATTTTTAAATTAAGTTAAATTGAATTAACAATATCAGCAAAATCGTTAGATTTCAAAGAAGCTCCTCCAATTAACCCGCCATCAACATCATTTTGAGCAAAAATTTCTTTTGCAGAGCTAGGTTTAACACTTCCACCATAAATAATTGATAATTTCTCAGAAATAGATTCTGAAAACTTATTTTTAAATTTTTCCCTGATGAATTTGTGCATTTCCTGAGCTTGATTAGGGGTTGCTGAGAGGCCTGTTCCAATTGCCCAAACTGGCTCGTAAGCAATTATTAACTTATTTGGGTCAATATTTTCTAATTGAAAAACTGTTTTATTTAATTGATCTTCAATCACAAAGAATTGTTCTTCAGATTTTCTTGCATCAATATCTTCACCAATACAAAAAAATACTTGAAAATTATTTTTAAAACATAATTTCAATTTGTTCAAAAGCATATTGTTATCTTCTTTGAATATTGTTCTTCGCTCTGAGTGACCTATAATAACGCTTTTAACTTCAAGACTATCTAACATTTTACATGAAACATCACCTGTAAAAGCACCCTCTATCTCGTGTGATACATTTTGAGCTAAAACTTTGATATTAGTTTTATCACATAATTTTATTGCGTCTTTTAAAAAGGGAAAAGATGGAGAAACATAAACCTCACAATTATTATCTAATTTTTTTTCTATAATTGAATTAATTAATCTCTGAGATTCAATCTCATCATTATTCATTTTCCAATTACCTGCAACTATTTTTTTTCTCATAATTATGTTATTCTTGGATCAAGTATTTTATATATATAATCAACAAATATATTAATCATTATAAAAGAAAAACTAATTACAATCACAGAACCAATAATAACGGGAACATCCAGGAGGTTTAAAGAATTAACAATTTCTCTGCCTAATCCATTCCATCCAAAAATATACTCAACGAAAACTGAACCAGCTAAAAGACTTGCAAACCATCCCGATAATGCAGTAATTACTGGATTTAAAGAGTTTTTAATACAATGATTAAGAATTACTTTAGTTTTTGACAACCCTTTAGAATAGGCTGTTATAACATAATTTTTGTTTAAAGTTTCTATTAACGAGTTTCTCATCATCATACTAATCACAGCAATCGGTCTAATTCCTAATACAATTGATGGAAGTATTAAGTTTTTTAATACCAATCTATACTCATTACCAAAATCATCTAACTCGAATAAACTTCCAGTCATATTAAGATTAGTATAGTCAGCCAAAAGAAAACCAAAAATCCAGGCAAAAATGATTGAGCTTAAAAATGATGGCATACTCATTCCAAATGTACTTAACAATTGAATAAAATTATCTATTAAGGTTTCTTTATAAAGAGCAGAAATGATTCCAAAAAATAAACCAATTATTGTTGCAATTAAAATTGCAGAAACAGCTAAAACAATTGTATTTGGGAAAGTATTCGAAATAATTGTGGAAACTTTTACCCCTCTTCTTTGATATGATTCTCTCAGGTAAGGTAATTTTAAAACTAGAAATGAATATTTAAATTCAATTAACTCTACAGCTGAATATTTATTCTTTGAAAAAAAAGTAATTTTCTTTGGGTCTTTTGAGTGTAATGAAATTACTGATAAATCATTTAAATAGTAAAAATATTGTTTGATAATAGGTTCATTAAATCCATATTTCTCTTTAATAACTTTTAACTGTTCTTTATTTTCATTCTGATCCATCATCATTCTTGCCGGGTCACCAGGAAGTACTTGAAATAAAAAAAATATTACTGTAACTACTCCAAATAAAGTGAAAATAATATTTAAAAATTTCATCTTATTTATTGATTAATAAGAATCAAAGCAAATACAGAATAGTTAATTATATCTTGATAATTTGCATCTATACCTTCACTTACAAGGGTTTCACCATTGTTGTCCTCAATTTGTTTAACTCTTAATAATTTTTGAATTATCAAATCAGTGAGTGAACTAATTCTCATTTCTCTCCATGCTTCACCATAATCATGATTCTTGTCTTTCATTAAATCTTTAACAATAGCTACATGTTTATTGTAATTTTTAATAGAATCATTGTAATTCATGTCAGGTTCATTAGCAATACCCATATCAATTTGAACTAAAGACATAATTGAATAATTTATTATTCCAATGAATTCAGATACTTGACCTTCATTAATCTTACTAGTTTTTTTTGTTTGTAAACTTCTTATTCTTTGAGCTTTAATATAAATTTGATCAGTTAAAGATGGTAATCTTAAAATTCTCCAAGCACTTCCATAATCCTTCATTTTAGTTGAAAAAACTTCAATACATTTTAAAATTATTGAATCAAACTGTTTCTCTGTTGTTGTCACAAAAGTTATTTTATGTAAATTTCGGCTAAAATTAAGTAATAAACTAATCAAAAATGAATATTAATATTCGTGGAAATCTTTATGATTTTTCATCGCCTAAAGTCATGGGGATTTTAAATATAACGCCTGATTCATTTTATGACGGGGGTAAGTTTAAAGACGATCAGAAAATAAAAAACCATATTAATAAAATGATTAATGATGGTATGGATATTCTTGATATTGGAGGATATAGTTCTAGACCGGGAGCAAGTGAGGTTTCAATTTCTGAAGAGTTGGAAAGAGTAATTCCAACTCTAATTTTTATAAAAAAAAATTTTAAAAATTTAATTATATCGATTGATACTTTTCGGTCTGAGGTAGCTAAAGCTTCCCTAATTGAAGGAGCAGATATAATTAATGATATTAGTGCGGGTATCTTTGATTCAAAAATGATGGATGTTATATCAAAATTTAATTGTCCATATATTTTAATGCATATGACAGGAAATCCCAGAAATATGCAAAACTCACCTAAATATAAACATACAGCTGTAGAAATTATTCAATTTCTTGCTGAAAGAATTAAAGTGGCAAGAAAAAAAGATATTATTGATATAATAGTTGATCCGGGCTTCGGCTTCGGAAAAACTGTTGAACATAACTTCGAGATCTTAAATAATCTTGAAAACTTTAAGGCTTTGGATGCTCCTTTATTAACAGGGTTTTCAAGAAAATCAATGATTTTCAAAACCCTTAAAACAACCAGCGATGAAGCATTAAATGGGACATCAAGTCTTAATACTATCGCATTAATGAAAGGAGCAAATATTTTAAGAGTTCACGATGTTAAAGAAGCTAAAGAGTGTATTATTTTATATGAAAAAACAATTAATAGCCTATTTTAACTAATTTTGTAATACTTTGGAAATTCTTGACTTAATAAAATCTACAATTCTACCAATCATTGATGTTATTTTAGTCGCAATAATGCTTTATTATGCATATAAGCTAGTAAGAGGAACAGCGGCTATAATAGTTTTTAGAGGATTTGTAATTATATATATTATATGGTGGATAACGGATCTTTTAAATATGAATATTTTAAGTAGTATTTTAGGTGGTTTTATTGGAGTTGGTGTTTTTGCAATAATTATTGTTTTTCAACAAGAACTCAGGAAGTTTTTACTTTTACTTGGATCTTCAAGATTCACAAATAATAAATCATTTTGGAAAAGATTTAATTTATTTTTTAAAATAAATGATGAACAAACGAAACTAGATATAGATGGTTTTATTGTTGCTTGTAATAAATTAAAAAAAAATAAAACAGGTGCAATTTTTGTGTTTGAAAGAAATAATAATTTAGACTTTATTAAAGAAGATGGGGATACTATTAATGCAGAATTATCTCTTCCAATAATTGAAAGTGTTTTTTATAAAAACAGCCCCTTGCATGACGGAGCAGCAATTGTAGTTGGTAATGTTATTGTTGCAACTAGAGTAACTCTTCCGATTTCAAAAAACAGAAATATTAATAAATCTTTAGGTTTAAGACATAAAGCTGGGATTGGAATAACAGAAGAATCAGATGCCATATCTATAGTAATATCCGAAGAAACAGGTAAATTGTCGTACATAAAAAATGGTAAAATATGTAATTACAAAAATGATAAAGAACTTAGGGATTTAATTTCAAATGACCTTCTTTAAATTTTCAGATTCTTTAAACTGATATTCAAATAACTTCTTATAATATCCTCTATTAATATTTATCAATTCTTGATGAGTTCCAACTTCCTTTATTTCACCATTTTCAAGATAGATTATTTTGTCAGAATTGAGGATAGTAGATAACCTATGGGCAATTATAATGGAAGTTTTATCGGCAATAATTTTATTGGTAGCATATTGGATCAATTGTTCAGTTTTTGAATCAATTGAAGATGTAGCTTCATCTAAAATTAAAATCTTGGGATTCGAAACGTAAGCTCTTAAAAATGAAATTAGTTGTCTCTGACCTTCAGATAACATTACTCCTCTTTCCTTAACATTGTAATCAAATCCACCAGGTAATTTTTTTATAAAATCAAATATACCAATCTCTTTTGCAGCATTTTCTACTTCAATTCTTGATATTGATTTATTAAAAAGAGAAATATTATTATAAATGGAATCTGCAAAAAGAAAAATGTCCTGAGAAACTAAAGAAACCTGAGACCTTAAATTTTTTAATGAAAACTTTTTTATATCAGTTCCATCTATAATTATTTTACCATTATTTAAATCATAAAATCTTAAAATAAGTTTTATAATAGTTGATTTTCCCGATCCAGTAGGTCCTACAATTGCTACTTTTTCTCCCGGCTCTATTTTAATAGAAACATTTTTTAGTACATTATTATTTTTTACGTAAGAAAAAGTTGCTTTTTCAAAAACTATCTTTCCTATAATTGACTTTGATTTGTTTGAATATAAATCCTTAACAAATTCATTTGTATCTAAAATATTAAAAACTCTATTTGCAGCAACCATCCCCATCTGAAGGGTGTTAAATTTATCTGCTATTTGTCTTAATGGTCTAAAAAGCATCTGAGATAACTGAATAAACAAAAAGACAGTACCTAAAGTAATTGAGTTTTCAACTCCAATATTATTAAATCCTGCATACCATACAATTAAACCAATAGTTATTGATGTAGATATTTCAGCAATTGGAAAAAAAATTGAATTGTACCATACTGTTTTTAACCATGCTACTTTATGTCTCTCATTTATTTTTTTAAAATTTTCATATTCTATTTTTTGTCTATTAAAAATTTGTATTTCTTTCATTCCAGACAATCTTTCCTGAACAAAAGAATTTAAATTAGCAACCTCATTTCTTACATGATTAAATGCTACTTTCATAGCCATTTGAAACAATCTTGTAGCTATTATAATGAATGGAAGAATTAAAAATATAATGAGAGATAATTTTATGCTTAAAATTACCATTACAGTTAAAACAGAAAACATTAAAATTAAATCAGCTATTATCATAAATAGTCCTTGACTAAAAATACTAGCAATAGTTTCCATGTCATTGACTGTTCTAGTAACTAATCTTCCTACAGACGATTTATTGTAATATGACATTCTAAATGAAATTATTTTAGAGAATAATTTTGTTCTAATATCAAATACAACTTTTTGACCTAATAAATTAGTAAAATAAACAAATAGGAATTGAAAAAGAACTTGAAAAAGAAGAACAGCAATCATTATAGAAATAATTGTAATTAAACCATTGAAATTCTTTAATGTTATGTAATCATCAACAGCAATCTTTAATAAATATTGATTCATTATTGAAAAAAAGGAAATTAACATAGCTGCTAGGGAGACAAAAATAAAATTAAACTTATATGGCTTTACATATTTAATTAGCCTAGCAAACAATTTAAAATTAAATTTTTTCTTATCCATTCTTTAAAATTTCAACCCAATTATATTCAATTTTTTTTAAAAAAAGTGCATGCGCGGGAACAGAATAACCTGCCAATTTCCTGTCTCTTTTTTTAACTATTGATTCAAATTCTTGCAGAGAAATTTTATCTAAACCTACTTCAATTAATGTACCAACAATTGCTCTAACCATATTTCTTAAAAATCTATCTGCTTTTATTTTAAAAACAAATACTTCGTTTATTATTTCCCATTTAGCATATAAAATATTACAATTATAAGTTTTTACATCACTTTTTGACTTCGAGAAACATTTAAAGTCATTATAATCCAAGAGAATATCAGAGCATAAATTCATTTTTTTTAAATCTAAACTGTTTTTAAAAAAATAAATTTTATTTATTTGGAAAGGGTTTTTCTTATTTGTAATATGATATTCATAAGATCTTGAAATAGCATCAAATCTTGCATGAGCATCATTTTTAACCATTATTAAATCATTTATCACAATCTCTTTAGGCAAGAAAGAATTGAGCTTGTAAATAAGCTCATTACTATTAATAATTTTAGAATTAAAATCAAAGTGTGCAAACATTTGATTAGCATGAACACCTGAATCAGTTCTACCTGCACCAATTAATTTTATTTTTGAATTAAGGATTTTAGACATACAGTTTTCTAAAACTTCTTGAATCGTAATAGCATTTGGCTGTATTTGCCATCCATGGTAACCGGTTCCTAAATACGAAATTTCAATAAAATATCTCAATTAAAGCCTAGATTTGTAAATTATCAAAGATAAGTAATAACAATATAACCAATTGAAAAAAATTCTTCTTATATCAGATACTCATGGATACATTGATGATGTTATTTTAAAGTATGCAAAAAAAGCTGATTTAGTTATTCATGCTGGTGACATTGGTGATATTAATGTAATTGATAGCTTATCAAAAGTGTCAAACCTAAGAGCAGTTTATGGAAATATCGATAGTGCTGAAATCAGGTCAATTACAAATGAAAATGAACTATTAAATATTGAGGGATTTAAAATATTGACAACTCATATTGCAGGGAAACAACCAAACTATAACTCCAGAGTAAAAAAAATAATTAACAAAGAATATCCAGATATACTAATTTATGGTCATTCTCATATTCTAAAAGTAGAAAATGATAAAAAGAATAATATACTATGTATTAATCCTGGTGCTGCTGGAAAGCATGGTTTTCATAAGAAAAGAACTATGATAAGGTTTAATTTAAACAAAAAAAAGATTGAAAATATGGAGATTGTAGATTTGGGTAATAGGTCAAGCCTATCTTAATCTGTTGGATGAATCAATAATTGACTTATCCTTACTAATTGCCTTGTGTGATAAATAAACCAAAATAAAAGAAATAATAAAATAGAAAAGACCTAAATCTTTTAGTGATTGACTTATTGATCTCTCATCAAAAAAATTGAACAATCCAAAAATCAAAATGAATCCAACAAGTTTTAATATTATAAGTTGAATTTTTTGATATCTAAATAAAAAAACATTTAATAATATTAAAGATGAAATGATTTCAGAAAAATAGTATTCATTCAAATATATTCTAAAGTGACCAAAGTAACTTTCTGAGTTTGACATGGATAAATTACTGTCAATTGAAAAAATTAAAAACAAATTTATTGTTAAGATCATTAACATATAAAGCGATTGAATTCTTTGTATCACACTAAAAATTTTACAGATAAAAATATTGTTTTTTATCTATAAATAAAAATATTGTATATTTGCATTGCTATCAAAAAAACTTTCCAGATAGCAAACATCACGATTTTAAATTATGTCAGATATAAAAGATTTAAACAAAAAAAAGATTTCAGAGCTAATTGTTATAGCAAAAGAATTAGGAGTTGAATCTACTGGTAAAAAAGATGAAATAATTAAAAACATTATCGATTATCATCTAAAAAATGAAAATAAAAAGGATTTAACTAAGAAAGATCCAATAAAAAAAGAGATTAAGAATAAACCTTTTGAAAGAAGTCATAATAAAGATGCAAGAAATCGATATAAAGCACCTGATTTTGAATTTGATGGAATTATAGAATCTGAGGGTGTACTTGATATTATGCAAGAAGGATATGGATTTTTAAGATCTTCAGACTATAATTATTTAAGTTCTCCGGATGATATTTATGTTTCACAGTCTCAAGTAAGGTTATTTGGCTTAAAAACTGGTGATACTGTTTTGGGTCAAGTTAGACCTCCAAAAGAAGGGGAAAAATATTTTCCATTGATAAAAGTGAGTAAAATAAATGGACTTAGTCCAGATGTTGTTCGTGATAGAGTATCTTTTCAACATTTAACACCATTATTCCCTGAGGAAAAGTTTAATATAGCTGATAAAGAAAGTAGTATTTCAACTAGAATTATGGATCTTTTTTCTCCCATTGGTAAGGGACAAAGAGGTATGATTGTTTCTCAGCCTAAGACTGGAAAAACAATGTTATTAAAAGATGTTGCAAATGCTATAGCAGCAAATCATCCAGAAGTATATCAAATTATACTACTTATTGATGAAAGGCCTGAGGAAGTAACTGATATGCAAAGGAATGTAAAAGGTGAAGTAGTTGCATCCACATTTGATGAACCAGCTGATAGGCATGTAAGAGTAGCAAATATTGTTTTATCTAAAGCCAAAAGACTAGTAGAATGTGGTCATGATGTTGTTATTCTTTTAGATTCAATAACAAGATTAGCTAGAGCTTATAATACAGTTCAGCCCGCATCTGGAAAAATTTTAAGTGGTGGTGTTGATGCGAATGCCTTACATAAACCAAAAAGATTTTTTGGTGCTGCTAGAAATATTGAAGGTGGAGGTTCACTTTCAATAATAGCAACAGCTTTGACCGAAACTGGTTCAAAAATGGATGAAGTAATTTTTGAAGAATTCAAAGGAACTGGAAATATGGAACTTCAATTAGATAGAAGAATTTCTAACAGAAGAATTTTCCCAGCTATTGATTTAGTCTCATCAAGTACAAGAAGAGATGATCTACTGTTAGATGAAAATACAGTTCAAAGGATGTGGATTATGAGAAAATACCTAGCAGATATGAATCCAGTTGAAGCAATGGAATTTGTTGCTGATAAAATTAAAAAAACACTAAATAATGAAGAGTTTTTAATTTCTATGAACTCTTAGCTTTTGCTTTAACCTTACTTTTTGAAGAACTTTTAGCCTTAAGTGAATTTACATGCTTGGAAAGCTTAGATTTTAAATTTGCAGACTTGTTCTTGTGAATAATATTATTCTTAGCTAGCTTATCTAATAAAGAAGTAACATTAACTAGCAATTTTTCAGCCTCTTTTTTATCACTAGAGTCTTTTAATGTTTTTATAGCATTACGAGTTGTTTTATGCTGTAAACGGTTTTTTAAATTTCTAGTATTCGTCTGTCTTATTCTTTTTAATGCTGATTTATGATTTGCCATAATTAATCTACTTTTTTTAAGCCTCGCAAATATAATAGTTTTTTATTTACAATTAAAAACTTTAAATCATGTAAAATATTTTAAAATAAAAAATTGAATGTAAGTAAATGATAAGTTTTAAACTTTTAATAAAAGTAGTAGCCCGTAGGGGAATCGAACCCCTCTTACCAGGATGAAAACCTGGCGTCCTAGCCGATAGACGAACGGGCCAGAAAAATTAACCGTGCAAATTTATACAAAGCAAATAAACATCCAAAATATTAATTGTCAAATTTAATATGATCTTGCAAAATAAACTCTGCACTCGGATTTTCTTCCAGATATGATACACTTACCTGAATCATTTTTTTCAAAAGGAATAGTTCTAATAGTTGCTTTTGTTTCTTTTTTAATTTTCTCTTCAGACTCACTTGTTCCATCCCAATGTGCAAGAACAAAACCCCCTTCTTCAATCATCTTTTTAAATTCCTGATAATTATTTGCAATATTGATATTATCATTCATGAATTTTTGAGACTTTTTTAATAATTCATTTTGTATATCAACAATTAAAAATTCAATTTCATTATTAACTTCAGAAAAATTTATATTTTTCTTTATCATTTTATCTCGTCTAAAAATTTCTAAAGTTTTTTGTTCTAAATCTCTTTGACCTACCGTAATCCTAATTGGGACTCCCTTTATTTCATGTTCATTAAACTTATAACCAGGTTTAAAATTAAGTCTATTATCAAACTTTACAGAATAACCATTATTTCTTATTTCGTTTAATAGAGGTTTAATATATTCTGAAATTTCATTTAATTCATCTTCAGATTTGAAAATAGGAATAATTACTACCTGATAGGGTGCCAATTTTGGTGGTAAAACCAACCCATTATCATCTCCATGACTCATTATCAAGGCACCCATTAACCTTGTAGAGACCCCCCATGATGTAGCCCAAACATGGTCTAATTTACCATCTTTGTCGGCAAATTTTACATCAAATGCTTTAGCAAAGTTTTGACCCAAAAAATGAGATGTTCCTGCTTGTAATGCTTTTCCATCTTGCATTAAAGATTCTATACAATAGGTCTCTTCTGCACCTGCAAATTTTTCAGATTCAGATTTTAGGCCAGAAAGAACAGAAATACCCATGAAATTTTCCACAAAATTAGCATACAAATCAACAATTAATTTTGTTTCATCTAAAGCTTCTTTTTTAGTAGCATGAGCAGTATGACCTTCTTGCCATAAAAATTCAGATGTTCTTAAAAATAATCTAGTTCTCATTTCCCATCTTACTACATTTGCCCACTGATTTAAAAGAATAGGTAAATCTCTGTAAGACTGAATCCAATTCTTATATGTTCTCCAAATTATTGCTTCACTAGTTGGTCTTACAATTAATTCTTCATCCAACTTAGAGTTTTCATCTACTTTTAACTTTCCTGGATTTTTCTCATCATTTTTCAATCTGTAGTGGGTAACAACAGCACATTCTTTTGCAAATCCTTCAGCATTTTTTTCTTCTGCTTCGAAAAGACTTTTAGGAACAAATAATGGGAAGTAAGCATTATAGTGACCTGTCTCTTTGAACTTTAAATCCAATTCTTGTTGAATTTTTTCCCAAATCGCATATCCATATGGCTTAATAACCATACATCCACGAACACTAGAGGTCTCGGCTAAGTCAGCCATAACAACTAACTCGTTGTACCATTTTGAATAATTTTCACTTCTTTTTGTTAATTTATTAAACATATCCTATTTGGCACAAATTTTGTTTCTATATTTATGTAACAAAAATATATTAATAATGCCATTCAGCAAATTATATTCACATCTTAATCTTTTTCTAATTAATATAGTATTATTATTGTTAGCAGGGTGTGGATCATTCAACTCATCAAGTTTAGTTTCATCTGATGGTATTTACAGTAATGAATCCAATAAAGAAAATAGTACATCAAAATATTATGAAAACTATTTTAAAGACAAAGCTCTTGAACTTGAAAATGATTTTGTTTTTAATGATTCTTTAATTTCTAATAATGAATTTATTACATCAAATGATATAAATTATTCTTCAAGCAATCCATCTTGGGGGGATATTCCAAACTCTGTTGACTATGTTATCGATTATTACCCATACAGAAACAGGTTTTTTGGTTATAATTACGGTTATGGCTATGGAGGTTATTATGGAATGTATCCATATTACGGTTACTGGAATCCAGGTTATTCATATTATTCGATGAGGAATTGGTACAGGTACGGATGGATGAGTGGTTACTATCCATTTTATTATAATTTTTACCCATACAACTGGTTTGGTAGAACAATGCCTTTTGGGTACAGAAATAGATATTCTTCTTATGGCTCATATGGAAATAGTCCTTATGACAATTATCTTAATAGAGATTATAACAATAATGTTTCTTACAATAAAGGAAGAAGAGGAAGTGCATCAAATGTTGTTGTTTATGGTAATGGAACTAGAACATCGGTCGATAAAGATTTAGATAAAAATAAAGTTACAAACGTTAATGTTGGAAGATCTTACAGTAAAGACACTGATAATTCTAATAATAATGTTTTAAGAATAAGAACATACCAAGATTTTGTCAAAAGTTCTAATACATCAAAACCAATTGAGCGAAATAGAATTTACAGCAGACCTGAGGGTGGTGTAGTAAAATCAGGTTCTGGATCTAGTTCAAATACCAACAAAGACTCTGGTAGAAAATATTACAGTAACCCAACAAATTCAAATAATCAAACAAAATCAAATTGGGGATTGAGTGGTAGAAATTTTAATTCATCTTCTTCAAATGGTAGTGTAAGAAGTTATAGTAATCCAAGTACATCATCGCAGACCAGAAGCAGTTACAGTTCCCCATCAAGAAGCTCATCTACAAGTTATTCTAGACCTCCTGTTATGTCATCATCTAGTAGTTCCTCATCAAGTAGTAGCTCATCGTCAGGATCTAGTAGAGGCTCAAGATAATAAATGAGAATTTTTATTTTTTCAATTTTACTTCCATTTTTTTTAAACTCACAGAGTTTAAATGATGCTATAGCCTGGAGCTTTGAAAATGAAAGCGGTAATTCCAGATATATGTCTATGGGTGGAGCTTTTGGAGCTTTAGGAGGAAATTTATCGGCTATTTCAACAAACCCTGCATCAGGTGCTGTGTTTGAACTTTCAAGAGCCGGAGCTTCATTAATTGTAAACAATAATTCAACAAAATCTATTTTTTTTGGGAATGAAAATACTTTAAAGTCTAACAATTCAAATTATCAATTGGGATTAATTTATGTTTTTAAAAATTATGGTGATGGAAACCTTAATAAGTTTTCAGTAGGCTTTAATTATCAATCTCAAAATAATTTTAATGAAGAGTTTAAAGTTTCTGGAAGAACTAATAATTCAATTGATAGTTTTTTTATTAATAATTCAATCGGCGTAAATATTAATGATATTAGCGTTAATTCAAATGAAAGTGTAAGAGGTGTTTACAAGTGGTTAGGAGAAAATTTAGGCTACTATGCTCAACAGGCATTTTTGGGTTATCAATCATATATTCTAGATTATAGTTCAGATTCCAATTCTTTTTACTCTCTTGCTAAATATGAAAATGGTTTAGATATTAATAATTTTCTATTCTCAACTGGTAATAACAATTTAACATCCCTAAACTTATCATGGCAGTTTAAAGGTAACTTCTATTGGGGCATCAACATTAATTTTCATGAAGTATTCAATGAAAAAGAATTAAGACACATAGAGTCAAATTTTGATGCTGACTCGCCTATCACTGATATTGATTTTAGAAATTATCTCACAACCAATGGAAATGGTATTTCATTCCAAGGTGGTCTTATATATAAGGCTGGGTCGATTCGTTTTGGAATTTCGTATAATTCACCAACTTATTATTCTTTTGAAGATAATTTGGAACAATATATCAAAACAAGCTCTATTGACTCAGATGGAATAGTTTACACTGACATTGTTGAACCTATGGTTAGTAATATTTATCAATATAATTTCAGATCTCCTTCAAAACTAACGTTTAGTGGTGCATCAGTAATTAATAACATGTTTTTATTAAGTTTTGATTTGATTTCTAAAAATTACAGTAATTCTTTATTTAAAAGTGATTTTAGTGGCGTTTACAGTGATTTAAATAATACATTAAAAAATGATTTATCAAAAGTTATCGATTATAAAATTGGGACTGAGTTTAAGATCAATAACGTTAGTTTAAGGGCTGGTTTTAAGTCTTTGAGCAATCCATATAAAAATGGCAATAAAACTTATGTAGAATCTAGCTCATTAGGATTTGGATTTAATTTTAATAAATCTAGCCTAGACCTTGCGATTTCTAGTTCTAAATTGAATTACAATTATCAATTGTTTGATACTGGACTAATTGATAAAGCATTGATAAACGATAAACAAATGAATATTATTTTTTCATACAATATCATATTTTAAAAAATAATTCTTTTATATCTTTGCAATCTTAATTTAATTATGAAATACAATAAATTCCTTGAAGATCTTGAACTAATTGACTCAGATCATAAAAAATTTTCAATAGAAACACCATTAAGGGATGATGCTTTTGATCTATCTGATGAAGAAAAAATTTCCATTATTAAAAAGAATGTAAAAGAAATTTTACAAACATTAGGAATGGACATGAATGATGATAGTTTAAAAGGAACTCCATTAAGAGTAGCCAAAGCTTATGTTAAGGAGTTATTTGGAGGATTAAATCCAAAAAACTTACCAAAAGGATCAACATTTGACAACAAGTATCAATATGAAGAAATGCTAGTTGAAAAAAATATTACTGTTTTTTCTACTTGCGAACATCATCTATTGCCTATTTATGGGAAAGCTCATGTTGCATATTTTTCTAACGGTAATGTTATAGGACTTTCAAAAATGAATAGAATTGTAGATTACTATGCAAGAAGACCTCAAGTTCAAGAGAGATTAAACATTCAAATAGTTAGAAAATTACAGGAATTTTTAAATACTGAAGATGTTGCATGTGTAATTGATGCTAAACATATGTGTGTTAATTCCAGAGGAATTAAACATATTGATTGTAGTACTGTTACAGGTGAATTCGGTGGAAAATTTAAGGATAAATTAATAAAAAGAGAATTTTTAGATTATATTCGTTAAGTAAGCTAAAGTTTTAACGATGTCATCGTCGAATAAAGATTTAAAAATATATAATTCCCTAACATCACAAAAAGAAGTTTTCTCAAGTATAAATAACAAAGTGGTTGGCATGTATGTGTGCGGTCCAACTGTATATAATACTGTTCACTTAGGTAACTGTAGAACCTTTATTTCTTTTGATCTAATTTTTAGATACTTAAAACATCTAGGCTATAAAGTCCGCTATGTAAGAAATATAACTGACGTTGGACATCTTGAAGAAGATACTGAGGAAGATAAAATTTCAAAAAGAGCTGCAATTGAGAAGTTGGAGCCTATGGAAATAGTTCAAAAATATACTAACGATTTTAGAAATGTTTTAGGAAAATTCAATCTTTTAAATCCAAATATTGAACCAACAGCAACAGGTCATATAATTGAACAAATAGAAATGATTCAAAAAATCATTAATAATGGATTTGCATATGAAAAAAATGGATCAGTATACTTTGACTTGAAAGAGTTTACTAAAAAATATAAATATGGCAAACTTAGTAACAGAAATCTTGATGATTTAATTAATGAATCTCGTCTGCTTCAAGGATCAACTGAAAAGAAGAATCCACAAGACTTTGCTTTGTGGAAAAAAGCAAGTGATAAACATATAATGAAATGGCAATCCCCTTGGGGTTACGGATTCCCAGGATGGCATATTGAATGCTCAGCTATGGGGCACAAATATTTAGGTAAAAAATTTGATATTCATGGTGGAGGAATTGATTTAAAGTTTCCTCATCATGATTGTGAAATTGCTCAATCAGAGTCAGTATATGGCGAAAACCCAGCGAATTATTGGGTTCATACAAATATGCTTACTCTCAATGGTAAAAAAATGTCTAAATCAATAGGAAATTCAGTTTTTCCAACTGAAATTTTTAGTGGTTCTAATAAAGCCTTTTCAAAAAGCTTCAATCCAATGGTATTGAAGTTTTTCATGTATCAAGCACATTATAGAAATACTTTAGATATTTCAAATGATGCATTAGTCGCTGCAGAGAAAGGATTTGAAAAAATTAAAACACTCATAAATGAACTCAATAGTTTAAATGAAAGTAAAGTAAATGATTTTAATGCAAATGAATGGGTTGATGATTGCTATGATGCTTTAAATGACGACTTTAATTCCCCAAAACTAATTGCAAAATTATTTGATCTAAATAAAATAGTTTTGGAAATTAAAAGTGGTAAAAAAAATATTGATTCTAAAAATCTAAAAATTCTCAAAAAATATTTTTTAATATTTTATTCTGAGATCCTAGGTCTTTATGAACTTAGCTCAAAACAAGAAAAATATGATGAAATACTTGATCTGTTATTAGAGTTAAGAGAGAAGGAAAGGTTAAATAAAAATTATAAAACCTCTGATTATATAAGAAATAGATTAAATGAGTTGGGAATAAATGTTAATGATCAATAATGAGAAAAATAATTATATCACCTTTTGTATTATTAATTAAAATATATCAAATTATCATTTCACCTGCAATTGGAAGTAATTGTAGATTTAATCCTACTTGCTCCAATTATGCAATTGAAAGCTTAAAAAAACATGGACTTGTAATTGGTTTATATTATTCAATAACAAGAATTTCAAAATGTCATCCATGGGGAAAAACTGGGAATGATCCTGTTCCTTAACAATATTTAATGTATATAAAAAAAAATTAAAATGAATGATTTTATTTTTGAACATCAGATCAATGAAAAATTTATAAGCGTAGGGCCTATTACAATTTACTGGTATAGCTTAATGTTTTTATTAGCTTTTTGGTTTGGATATATGATTTTAAAAAAAATTTATATAAAGGAGGAAAAAGACGTTCAATTATTAGATCCATTTTTAGTTCATATGGTATTAGGAACAATTATTGGAGCAAGACTTGGTGAAGTTTTTTTTTATAATTGGGAATACTTTCAAAACAATCTATTAGAAATATTTCTTCCTTTTAAAATTAATGGTCTTGATTGGAAATTCGTTGGTTTTAGAGGTCTCTCGAGTCATGGAGCTACAATTGGGATAATAACCTCTATTGTTTTATATAAAATAAAGTATAAATATGACTCTGTACTGTGGATTTTTGATAGATTGGTTATAGCAGTTGCTTTAGGTGGAACACTAGTTAGAATAGGTAACTTTTTTAATTCTGAAATTGTTGGTGTATTTACAAAATCAAACTATGGAGTTACTTTTCTTAATAGAGGAGAAATTCTTCCAAGACATCCAGCACAGCTTTATGAAGCATTTGGATATATCATTCTTTTTTTTGTCTTACTTCTTTTATATAACAAAACAAAACTTAAAGACTATAAAGGTTTTCTTTTTGGATTCTTCCTAATGTTTTTATTTGTTGTTAGATTTATTGTTGAGTACGTTAAAGAAAGTCAAGGTGGTTTAGAGGATCAATTAGGTATATTTTCTACAGGTCAATGGCTCAGCATTCCTTTTATATTAATAGGAATTGGTTTAATGATTAAAAGTCGTTTTATTAATGAAAAAAAATAGATTGAGTTCTGGATTTAAAAAACTTTTAATTACTCTATTTCTAATGTTTACTGGACCAGTCATTTTATACCAAGCGTTCAGTAATGTAGGTCACCAATGGTATTATATTGTATTAATTTTAGGATTAATTTTATGTATTCTATCACTAATTACATTTTTTTCTGGTATAAAGTCTATTATAAACCATATTTTTGACAAAGATTTATAATAAAATGCTAAAAGTTACTTTTCCAGATGGCGCTCAGAAAGAATATGATAAAGGTATTACTCCTTTAGAAATAGCTCAAAGCATAAGCCATTCACTTGCTAAAAGACTTTTAAGTGCATCTTTTAATAATAAACAAATTGAATCATCTACCAAAATACTTGAAAATGGAAACATAGAGTTTTATTTTTGGGATGACGTAAAAGGCAAACATGCTTTTTGGCACTCTTCAGCTCATCTTTTTGCTCAAATTATTCTTGAACTATATCCAAGGTCTAAATTAACTATAGGGCCTCCAATTGATAATGGTTTTTATTATGATGTCGACTTAGGTGATAAAATAATTTCAGAAAATGATTTTGAAAAAATTGAAAAAATGATGATTGATGAAGCTAGAAAAGATCATAAATTTATTTTAAGAGAATCATCAAAAAAAGATGCATTAGATTTTTATAAAAAAAATGGAAATCAGTACAAAACAGAGTTAATAAATGATTTAAATGACGAAAAAATTACATTTTGTGATCATGCCAACTTTTCAGATTTATGCAAGGGAGGACATATTCCTTCAACCGGACATATCAAAGCGGTTAAACTTTTAAATGTTGCAGGTGCATACTGGAGAGGTGATAAAAAAAACAAACAATTAACAAGAGTTTATGGCATTTCATTTCCTAAACAAAAACTTCTTTCAGAATATCTTGAATTAATTCAAGAAGCAAAAAAAAGAGACCATAGGGTCCTTGGAAAAAAACTTAAACTTTTTACATTTTCAAATCAAGTTGGACTTGGACTTCCTCTATGGCTTCCTAAAGGGGCTGAATTAAGAGAGAGATTAGAAAATTTTTTGAAAAAAGCTCAAAAAAAAGCTGGTTATGAAATGGTAGTTAGTCCTCATATTGGTAATAAAAAACTTTATGAAACATCAGGACATTTCCAGAAATATGGTGAAAGCAGTTTTATGCCGATAAAATCTCCAAGTTCAGATGAAGAGTTTTTGTTAAAACCAATGAATTGTCCTCATCATTGTGAAATATATAAATCAGAGCAATGGAGCTATCGTGATTTACCGAAAAGGTATGCTGAATTTGGAACAGTTTATAGATATGAGCAAAGTGGTGAACTGCATGGCTTAACAAGAGTTAGGGGCTTTACTCAAGACGATGCACATATTTTTTGTTCTCAAGATCAGCTAGTTGATGAATTTGAAAAAGTTATTGATTTAGTTTTATATGTCTTTAACACCCTAGGATTTGATGATTATGAAGTACAAATATCATTAAAAGACAAGAAAGATAATGACAAGTATATTGGAACTGAGGAAATGTGGAATCGTGCAGAAAATGCAATTATTAAAGCAACAACATCAAAGAAATTAAAATACACAATTGAATATGGAGAAGCAGCATTTTATGGACCAAAACTCGATTTCATGGTTAAAGATGCACTTAACAGAAAGTGGCAATTAGGAACAATACAGGTTGATTATAATTTACCAGAAAGATTCGATTTAACTTTTAAAAACAGTCAGAATAAAGATGAAAGGCCAGTCATGATTCACAGAGCTCCTTTTGGTAGCCTAGAAAGATTTATAGCTATTTTAATTGAACATACTGCTGGTATTTTCCCTCTATGGTTAACCTCAAATCAAATAAAATTAATCAGTGTAGGAGAAAATCATGAAAAATTTGCTGAAAAAGTTTTAAATGATCTTGAAAAAGCTGAAATTCGCGCAAGTTTGGATTCAAGAAATGAAACTGTGGGTAAAAAAATTCGAGAAAGTGAACAAAATAAAGTTCCCTTTATGGGAATTATAGGTGATAAGGAGATAAATAATAACAGTGTCTCTGTAAGAAGAAATGGTGGTGAAGAAATGGGAGAAATGAATATCGATGAATTGATTAACTTTATAAAAAAAGAAGAAGAAAATTCTTTAATAAATTAACTTAAATTTAAAACTATAGCAGCTTTAAGAAGAAAAAGAGGACGAAGAATAGGCAGGGTAATTAAAAAAAACCCTCATAATATCAATGAGTTTATTAGAGCTCAAGAAGTTAGACTTGTTGGTGATAATGTTGAAATTGGTATTTATCCTCTTGAAAAAGCTCTGTCAATTGCAAAAGAATTAGAGACTGACTTAGTTGAAATATCTCCAAAAGCAAATCCTCCAGTTTGTAAAGCTCTTGATTATAAAAAGTTTCTATATGATCAAAAGAAAAGAGAAAAATATCTTAAAGCAAAAACACAAAAAGTCATTGTTAAAGAAATAAGATTTGGTCCACAGACAGATATTCATGATTATGAGTTTAAAAAGAAACATGCAATTAAGTTTTTAGAAGAAGGAGCAAAATTAAAAGCATTTGTTTTTTTTAAGGGAAGATCAATTATTTTTAAAGAACAAGGACAGATACTACTTTTAAAATTAGCACAAGAATTAGAAGAATATGGAAAAGTTGAGCAATTACCTGTGCTAGAAGGAAAAAAAATGATTATGTTTGTGAGCCCAAAAAAAGCTAAAAAGAAATAAAATGAGTAAACAAAAAACTAAATCTAGTGCAAAAAAGAGATTTAAAGTTACTGGAACTGGAAAAATTAAAAGGAAACATGCTTTTAAAAACCATATTTTAACTAAAAAATCTAAGAAAAGAAAGTTAAAATTAACTCATTCAACTCTTGTTAGCGATAGTGATTTGGGAAGTATTAAGAAACAATTAAGATTAAAATAATTTGTATAACAGGTAAAGGGTAATATTTAAGTTCTATAAGACACCTAAACCAAAAATATAATTAAAATGCCAAGATCAGCAAACTCAGTAGCCTCAAGAAAAAGAAGAAAAAAGATTCTTAAAAAAGCTAAAGGTTATTTCGGAAGAAGAAAAAATGTTTACACCGTTGCTAAAAATGCAGTGGAAAAAGGTTTAACATATGCATACAGAGATAGAAAAACCAAAAAAAGGGTTTTCAGATCTCTTTGGATTACAAGAATTAATGCTGCTGCTAGACAACATGGATTATCCTACTCTGAATTAATAAATAAATTAAAGATTAAGGGTATTGAAATTAATAGAAAGGTTTTAGCAGACATTGCAATGAATGATTCCGAAAGATTTTCTCAAATTATTCAGAGTATTAAAGATTAAAAAGGGTCCTCATCCTCTTCTTTAGATCTGTAACTTCCACTTTCAAAAGCCTGATCTGGATTAACTTTTTGATCTTGATTTAGTTTTGATTCATATTCAAATGGATTATCATAACTGCTTAAGTTCTCAAACTTACCAAGTGAGCTTATAAACTTTAATTTAATTGAATTTAAACCTCCATTTCTATGTTTTGCAACTATAAATTCTGCTTGACCTAACGCTGAAGAATGATCTTCATCATCCCACTCATCCATTTTATAGTACTCTGGTCTATAGAGAAAAGATACAATGTCAGCATCTTGTTCAATTGCACCTGATTCTCTAAGGTCTGAAAGAATAGGTCTTTTAACACCACCACGGAGTTCAACAGCTCTAGATAGCTGAGATAAAGCAATTATTGGTATATCTAATTCTTTTGCTAATGCCTTTAAATTTCTTGAGATGGTTGAAATTTCTTGTTCTCTATTTCCTGTTTTTTGAGTTGAACCAATTGTCATAAGCTGTAAATAATCTAAAACAATTAATTTAATTCCATATTGAGATGACAATCTTCTAGCTTTTGCTCTCAATTCAAAAATAGATAATGATGGAGTATCATCAATATATAATGGTGCATTTTCTAAATTAGCTACTTTTACGTTAAGTTGTTCCCATTCAAATTTTTCTAATTTACCAGTTCTAAGTTTTTCAGAATTTAACCCAGTTTCAGATGAAATTAATCTAGTTATTAGCTGAATTGATGACATTTCTAATGAAAAAAATGCTACAGGAATATTATTTTCTACAGACATATTTCTAGCCATAGATAATGTAAAAGCTGTTTTTCCCATCCCTGGTCTGGCTGCAATAATAATTAAATCACTTGGTTGCCATCCTGAGGTTAATTTATCAATCTCAAAAAATCCTGAAGGTATCCCACTTAATCCTTCTTTTTTAGAAATTTCTTCTATTTTTTGTTTTGCTTGTATTACCAAATCTTCTGCTGTTTGGGTGTTTTTTTTGAGATTTCCCTGAGAAATATCATATATTTTAGATTCAGCATCATCTAACAAGTCAAAAACATCAGATGTTTCATCATAAGAGTTTTCAATAATTTCATTTGAAATTTGAATAAGTCTTCTTTGAATATATTTTTGTAAGATTATCCTAGAGTGAAATTCAATATGAGCAGATGATGAAACTTTTTGTGTTAATTCAACTAAATAATAATCTCCTCCAATTAAATTTAACTTTGCCTCTTTTTTTAATTGGTGAGATACAGTTTTAATATCAATTGGTTCTTGTTTATCAAATAAATTAATTATTGAATTGAAAATAAGCTTATGACTTTCTTTATAAAAAGCATCTGGTTGTAAAATATCTATAACTTCATCAACTCCTTTTTTATCAATCATCATTGCCCCTAGTACTACCTCTTCTAAATCAACTGCTTGAGGAGGAATTTTTCCTTTTTGCATTGAAAAAACAGAGGAACTAGATAAACTTGATGAAGATTTTAGATTTTCTACTCTTTTCATTCATCTAACTTATAAAAATGAATAGGTTTTATATGATTTAATAATAAAATTAAACAAACAGATATATGTTAATAAGTAGGTCTTAATTGTTAATAGTAGATTATAATTCTTTATATACTCCCATTTCAGTAAATCTGTGAAGTCTATTCTCGAGGAGATCTTTAATTTTTGTCTTTTTAAGATCATTGAATGAATTAATAATTTCTTTTTTTACAGTATTAAAAACTTTTTCTCTATTTTGATGAGCACCACCTAATGGTTCTTTAATAATTTTATCAATTAATTTATTTTCTTTCATATCAATAGGTGTAAGTTTTAAAACATTTGCAGCTTCTTCTTTGAAATCCCAACTTCTCCATAATATCGAGGAACAGGATTCAGGTGAAATTACCGAGTACCATGTATTTTCAAGCATCATTATTTTATCACCGATTCCAATGCCTAAAGCTCCACCTGAGGCTCCCTCTCCTATTACAATTACAATAATTTGAGTCTTAAGATTAAACATTTCATATAAATTTCTAGCGATAGCTTCTGCTTGTCCTTTTTCTTCAGCTTCAATTCCAGGATATGCACCAGGTGTATCAACCATGGTAACAATTGGAATATTGAATTTTTCAGCTAATTTCATTAATCTTAAAGCTTTTCTGTATCCTTCTGGATTTGCCATTCCAAAGTTTCTATACTGTCTTGTTTTGATATTATAACCTTTTTGCTGCCCAATAAACATAAAGGTTTGATCATCAACTTTACCCAAACCACCAATCATAGCCTTATCATCACCAATATTTCTATCCCCGTGCAGTTCTATAAAACTATTATTTGTCAAAGCATTAATATAGTCTAATGTATAAGGTCTCGAGGGATGTCTTGATAATTGAACTCTTTGCCAAGGAGATATATTTAAATATATGTTCTTCTTCATTAATTCAATTTTTTCTTTAAGTTTTTTTGAAGTGTCTCTTACATCAACCTTACTTTCATCACCAATAACATTACATTTATCAAGTTGATCTTTTAATTCTTTTAAAGGAAGTTCAAAGTCTAAATATTCCATAAATTCTAACCAAATATATATATTTAAAAAATAAAAAAATCTTATTTTTTTGCCATTCTCATGATTTGTAAAGTAACTATTAAAAACACAAAATTTGGTGCCCATGCACCAACAAATGCATTCAAGTCTGATTTAATAACAAGAACTGAAAAAAACTTATCAAAGAATATAAATATAAATGCAAGTGAAATACCAAAGGCTAAATTTATTCCAATTCCTCCTCTCTTTTTAAAAGAGGAAACAGATACTGCAAGTAAGGTTAAAATCAATACTGAGAAAGGAATGCTTAATCTTCTATTTCTTTCGAGTAAGTGATTATTAAGTAATGGCGAACCACTTGCTTTTTCTTCATTTATGAATTTATTTAATTCAAAAAAACTTAAAACCTTTGCTTGATATTTTAATGATGAAAGATCCTCAATATTGAAATTAAAAAGGGTATCATATATTCTGCGAGATTCAATAATTTCAGATTCATTAACAAATGATCTTTTGAAAAAATCTGTTAATCTAAAAATACTATCCTCATCAACCCATCTAATATTTCTTGCAGAAATTTTTTCTATGAGTTTATTTTTATCAAAGAGTTCATGAGAAAAATTATAAGCTTGATTTCTAGTGGGATTATAAGAGCTAACATATATATATTCATTATCAGCTATTTGTTTATATAAATTAGATAGATTTCTGTCTTTTTTATTTTTACTTAAATACTTGTATTGAAATTCATTAAAACTTTTGTTTTTTTCAGGGACAATAAACATTCCTGAAAAGGCAGATATTAATAAAATAATTGTTGCTGAGATTAAATATGGTTTTAAAAACCTGTTAAATGAAATACCAGAACTTAAAATAGCAGTTATTTCTGAATTGTTTGAAAGTTTTGATGTAAACCATATAACTGAAAGAAAAACAAAGATTGGAAATAAAAAGTATCCATAGTACCATACAAAATCAGAATAATATTCTAAAATCTCAACTAATGATAGCTCATGTTCTTTAAACTTATCAATTTTTTCAGAGATATCAACTAAAATGCCTATGGGAATAAATAATAAAAACATCATTAAAAATGTTAGTAAAAACTTTTTTATGATGTATTTGTCTAAGATTTTCATTACAATTTATTATTCAATTTACTAACTATTTGATTTTTCCAATCAAAAAATCTATCCTCTTTAATTGCTAGTTTTGATTCCTCAATAATCCAACTGTAAAATCCTAAGTTGTGTATAGTTGCAATTTCTTTTCCTAAATATTCATTAATATTGAATAAATGTCTAAGATAAGACTTTGAATACATCTTGTCTACAAATGTTGTTCCATCTGGATCAATTTGACTATTGTCAAATTTCCACTTTTTATTTTTAATATTTATTGTACCGTTCTTAGTAAATAACATGCCATTTCGAGCATTCCTGGTAGGCATTACACAATCAAACATATCAACTCCTAAAGAAATATTTTCAAGAATATTGGTTGGAGTTCCAACCCCCATTAAATATCTAGGCTTATCTTCTGGAAGAACAGAACATACTTCCTCACACATCTCATACATTAAATCATGTGGCTCACCTACGGACAAACCACCAATAGCATTTCCTTGTAACTCATAACTGGAAATGATTTCAGCAGATTGCCTTCTTAAATCTTTATAAACACTACCTTGAACTATAGGAAAAAAACATTGATCATAGTCATATCTTGGCTGAGTAGAATTAAATCTATCAATACATCTTTTTAGCCATTTATGTGTTAAATCCATCGATTTTCTAGCATAAGTTTTATCACACGGATATGGTGTACATTCATCAAAAGCCATTATAATATCTGCACCAATATTTCTTTGAGTATCAATTACACTTTCAGGTGAAAAGAAATGGTAAGAACCATCAATATGAGATTTAAACTTAACACCATCACTATTTATTTTTCGGTTTGCAGATAATGAATAAACTTGATATCCACCACTATCTGTCAATATATTATTTTCCCAACTCATGAATTTATGAATTCCTCCTGCTTTAACAATTGCTTCTTCACCTGGTCTTAAATAAAGATGGTATGTATTAGAAAGTAATACTTTCGGTGAAATACTTTCAATTAAATCTTTGTTATGAACACCCTTAATTGCAGCAGAGGTAGCAACAGGCATAAAAATAGGTGTTTCAAAAGTACCATGATCTGTTTTAATTTCTCCAACTCTAGCGGAGGTTTTAATATCCTTTTTTTTTATCTTAAACATCATCTTCTATCAAATATAAATTATAAAAATTTAGAAATTAATTTCTTGTTGATTAATTAAGATTAATAGTTAATAAGTTTAAATTTTATAAGTCTAAGACTTGATAATATATTATATTTTTATGGAGATGAGTAATTTATCTGAAATAGTAATTCAAGTTAGGAG
>QOPZ01000007.1 GCA_003331885.1 Cryomorphaceae bacterium
AACTGAAAAAAAATTTTAGAGATTCAATTGGTAAAATTCCTAAGTATTCTTAGTCATATAATATTAATCTTTAAAATTATGGTAAACTTTTTGGACATCATCATCATTTTCACACATATCTAAAAACTTTTCAAGATCGTTTTTTTCATCTTGACTCAAATCTTTGTAATTATTCGGAATTCTTTCAAAATCAGAACTTATAATTTCAATATTCCTATTTTCTAATTCACCTTGAACTTGACCAAATGCATCAAAATTTCCATATATAATAAGCTCATTGTTTTCATTGTCATTGATTATTTCCTCTAAACCATAATCAATAAGATCTAACTCTAATTTATCCTTATCTAAATCACCATTAATTTTAAAAACAGAATACCTTGTAAACATAAACTCAACTGAACCATTAGTTCCAAGGTTTCCATTACATTTATTAAAATAACTCCTAATATTTCCAACAGTCCTATTATTGTTGTCTGTTGTACAATCAATGATTACTGCAATTCCATGAGGACCATAGCCTTCTAAAATTATTTCTTTATAATTATCCGTATTTTTTTCAGAAGCATTTTTAATGGCTCTTAGTATATTATCCTTTGGCATATTAGCAGCCTTTGCATTCTGAATTATTGCTCTAAGTCTTGAATTTGATTCTGGGTTTGGACCTCCCTCTTTAACTGCGACTACAATGTCTTTACCTATTCTGGTAAATGTTTTAGCCATTGTAGACCATCTTTTAAGCTTTCTAGCTTTTCTAAATTCAAAAGCTCTACCCATTATTAATTGGAAGTTTTATTAACTCAGCTTTAACTTTTTTATCTCTAATTGATATGAATATATTATCTCCAATTGTATAATTTTTATTTATGTAACCAATTCCAATACCTATTTTATTACTTGGGGAAAAGGTTCCAGAAGTTACATTTCCTATTTTATTTCCAAACTCATCCGTTATATTGTATCCTTTTCTTGGTATTCCTCTATCTATCATCTTAAAATTTATCATTTTTTTTGATGAATTTTTTATTGAACTCAAAATCTTTTCTTTTCCAATGAATTCTTTTTCAAGATTAGTAACCCACATCAAATTAGCTTCATATGGAGTGGTGGAATCATTTATATCATTTCCATATAAACAATAACCCATTTCCATTCTTAATGTATCTCTAGCTCCTAATCCAATAGGAGAAACATTGTATTTAGCTCCTATATTTATTAATTTATCCCAAATGATTGATATTATTTCATTATTAATGTAAAGTTCATAGCCTTTTGAGCCAGTATATCCTGTATTTGAAATAGTAATTTTAGATTTATTATAAATTATAGTATCAAATCTAAATTTTTTAATTGAACTAAAATCTTTCTTAAAAACTTCATTAATTAAATCAAGTGATTTAGGTCCTTGAACTGAAATTAATCCTATATTATCTGATTCATTTAATAATTTGCAATTAAAATTTTTAACATTTGAAATCAGCCAGTCCCAGTCCTTTTTAATATTTGATGCATTCACAACAAGCATATATTCAGACTCATCGCACCTGTAAACAATTAAATCATCAATTATTCCTCCATCATGGTTTGTAAAGCAATTATATTGAGCATTATTTATCTTAATCTTATTGATATTGTTTGTACATACATAATTTAAAAACCTAGATGAATCTTGTCCTGAAATAAAAAACTCACCCATGTGTGAAACGTCAAAAACCCCAACATCTTTTCTGACAGCATTGTGTTCAATGGAAATACCCTGATATTGAATAGGCATATTAAAACCGCCAAAGTCAACCATTTTTGCATTCAGTTTTAAATGATCATTGTAAAGGGCTGTTTTTTTCATTAAATTACTTACAAATTAAGATCAAATTTTATTACTT
Source organism: Cryomorphaceae bacterium (assembly GCA_003331885.1). Taxonomy (GTDB): domain Bacteria; phylum Bacteroidota; class Bacteroidia; order Flavobacteriales; family Flavobacteriaceae; genus Eutrophosalina. Next base: position 1,884 of record QOPZ01000007.1, read on the forward strand.
TACAAAATGAATTTATCAAATATAAAATTCTTTCCATTATTAGTGTTTTTTACAATAAATTCATTACAATCTCAATCAACAGTTGATCAAGCATTAAAAGGTAGAGTAGCAGGGTTAAGTATTTTTTCTGTTTCGGGTGCACCAGGAACCCCATCTGAAATTAGAATTAGAGGTGCAGGTTCTTTTTTATCAAATAATTCACCTTTAATTGTTATTGATGGTGTTCCTTATGAAAATTATGCTATTGGAGAAAATGATAAATTTCCAGGATTAGATTTGTTATCATTAATTAATACCATGGACATTCACTCAGTTACAGTTTTAAAAGATGCCTCTGACGTCGCTCCTTATGGTGTCAAAGGTACAAATGGAGTTATAGTTATTAATACTAAAAGAGCAATTGAAGGACCGACTTTGAGAGATTTACTTGAGGAACTTAACTTAATTGATTAATATAAATTGTGAAAAAAATATTATTTATCTTTTTTTTATTTTCGATTTCAACTGTTTTTTCTCAAAATTTTACAAGACAAGATACTTTAAGAGGCTCCATAACTCCACAAAGAATATGGTGGGATTTGACTTATTATCACTTAGATATTTCTGTCAATCCTGAAAATCAATCTATTGAAGGTTCTAATACAATTAATTACAGGGTTTTACATCCTAATGATGAAATTCAAATTGATCTTCAAGATCCATTAAAAATAAATAAGGTTATTCAAGACGGAAAAGAGCTTAATTTTCGTTCTGAAGGTTATTCTCATTTCATTAAACTGAAGAAAAAACAAAAGAATGGTCAAATTAAATCAATTAAAGTTTTTTATGAAGGAAAACCTAAGGTAGCTGTTAGACCACCATGGGATGGTGGAATTACATGGACAAAAGACTCTAATGGAAATCATTTTATTGCAAGTAGTAATCAAGGAATTGGAGCAAGTATTTGGTGGCCAAATAAAGACCATATGTATGATGAAGTTGACAGTATGCTTATTAGTGTTAATGTTCCCAAAAATTTAACTAATGTTTCTAATGGAAGATTAAGATCAGTTGAAGATTATGGTGAAACAAAAACATTTCATTGGTTTGTTTCGAATCCAATTAATAATTATGGTGTTAATATTAACATTGGTGACTACGTAATGTTTTCTGAGATATATGACGGTGAAAAAGGTGATTTGGATATGATTTATTACGTATTACGTGATAATTTAGAAAGAGCAAAAACACAATTTAAAGATGCTATTAAAATGATGCAAGCTTTTGAATTTTGGTTTGGACCTTATCCATTTTATGAAGATAGTTTTAAAATTGTTGAAGTACCATATTTAGGAATGGAACATCAAAGTTCAATTACTTATGGAAATAAATATATGAAAGGATATTTAGGCAGGGATTTGTCAAGGACTGGATGGGGACTAAAGTTTGATTATATAATTATTCATGAAGCAGGTCACGAATGGTTCGCCAATAATATTACCTATAAAGATATCGCTGATATGTGGGTTCATGAATCATTTACTACATACTCTGAAAATTTATATTTAGATTATCATTATGGAAAGGAAGCTGCATCTGAATATGTTATAGGAACTAGGTCAAGTATTGCTAATAGATCGCCAATTATAGGTAAATATGGAGTAAATAAGAGAGGAAGTGATTTGTATTCAAAAGGCGCTAATATTTTACACACATTACGTCAAATAACAGCAAATGATGAAAAATGGAGAAGCATATTAAGAGGATTAAATAAAGAGTTTTATCATCAAACTGTGACAACAAAACAAATTGAAAACTACATTTTAAATAGGATTGGTGTTAAAATCGGTAATGATGGAGATGTAAACAGATTTTTTGATCAATATTTAAGAGATTCCAGGATACCAGTTTTTGAATATACAATAGATTGTAGTGATATAAAAAATAATTGTAAAATGGGTTATGAATGGGGAAATGTAGTTGAAAACTTTAAGATGCCTATTGAAGTTATTATCGATGGTGAAAATATATTTTTATTTGCTGATGATAAGATGAAATGGCTTGAAATAGATTATAAAAACCATATTTACAAAAATACTATGAAATCTCCAGTAAAAATTAATGACAACTATTATGTATTTTCTAGAAAATACTAGTTTTTCAAAACTTTGATATTTAGGATTTCAGCATCCTTCAAATGAGTTATTTCAATTTTATCGCCTTTTTTAATTTCACTATTAACAATTTTTTTTGCTAACGGATCTTCTAAGTATTTTTGAATTGCTCTTTTAATTGGTCTAGCTCCAAATTCTTTGTCATAACCCTTGATTGATAAAAACTTAATAACCTTATTATCAATTTTTACTTTATAATCAACACTTTTCAGTCTATCCTTAAAGTTATTTAATTCAATTTTAACAATTTTTTCAATTTCGACATGACTTAGAGTATTAAACACAACAATCTCATCAACTCTATTTAAAAATTCAGGTGAGAATTTTTTACTAAGACTTTTTTTAAGGATTTCAGATGATAATTTATTTTCATCATTCCTTTTGTATTCAGTGTCAAATCCAACGCCAGTTCCAAAGTCTTTTAGTTTTCTAGTACCAATATTTGAAGTCATTATAATAACAGTGTTTTTGAAATCAATTTTTCTTCCTACACTATCTGTTAAATAACCATCATCTAATACTTGTAATAACATATTAAAAACATCTGGGTGAGCCTTTTCTATTTCATCTAATAAAACAACAGAATATGGCTTTCTTCTTACTCTTTCGCTTAGTTGACCACCCTCTTCATAACCAACATATCCAGGAGGTGCACCAATTAGCCTACTAACTGAAAACTTCTCCATATATTCACTCATGTCAACCCTAATCAAAGAGTCTTTATTGTTAAACAATTCCTCTCCAAGTGACTTTGCTAATTGAGTTTTGCCAATACCTGTTTGACCAAGAAAAATAAACGAACCTATTGGTTTATTTGGATCTTTTAATCCAGTTTTATTTCTTTGAATAGCATTGACAACCGCTTCAACAGCAGTATCTTGACCAATAATTTTTTCCTTTATACTGTCTTCTAAATTAAATTCAACTACATTTTCAGTTTGATCGATTTTTCTTAGCGGAACACCAGAAATTAAAGAAACAACTTCAATAATATTATCTTCAGAAACTAATTCTCTTTTTTTCTTCAACTCATCATCCCACATAATTTGTTGATCCAGCAATTCTTTTTCAATTTTTTTCTCATCATCTCTCAACCTTGCAGCTTCTTCATATTTCTGATTTTTAACTACAGAATTTTTTTTAAGCCTTACGGACTCTAATTTATTTTCTAAATCAACAATTTCTTTGGGAACGTCCATGTTAGTTATATGAACTCTTGATCCAGCCTCATCCATAGCATCAATAGCTTTGTCTGGTAAATTTCTATCATTTATATACCTATCTGTTAAATTTACACAAGCTTTTATTGCATCTTCTGAATATTTAACATTATGATGATCTTCATATTTGTGTTTGATATTATTTAGAATTTCAATTGTTTCATCAATTGATGTTGGTTCAACAATAATCTTTTGGAATCTTCTTTCTAGAGCACCATCTTTTTCAATATATTTTCTATACTCATCTAGAGTTGTAGCACCTATACATTGAATTTCTCCTCTAGCCAACGCAGGCTTGAACATGTTAGATGCATCTAAACTTCCCATCGCACCTCCGGCTCCGACAATTGTATGAATTTCATCAATGAACAAGATTATATCTTTATTTTTTTCAATTTCATTCATAACAGCTTTCATTCTCTCTTCAAATTGTCCTCTGTATTTTGTTCCTGCTACTACACTTGCTAAATCCAGGGACATGACTCTTTTGTTGTACAGTAATCTAGAGACTTTTCTCTCAACAATTCTTAAAGCTAATCCTTCTGCTATTGCAGATTTACCAACTCCTGGTTCTCCAATAAGCAAGGGGTTGTTTTTTTTTCTTCTGCTTAAAATTTGAGATACTCTTTCAATTTCTTTATTTCTTCCAATAATAGGGTCAAGTTTTCCTTCAGAAGCATATAATGTTAAATCTCTTCCAAAATTGTCAAGCACTGGAGTTTTAGATTTTTTAGATTTATTTTGAGACGACTTTACGTTGAAGGGGTTTTGTTCGATAGAGTTTTCATCATCATCAGGTGTTTCATCAAAAGTTTGTGAAGAAGTTACGTCTTCATAACTATCATTTGTTTCAGAAATGTTTTCCTTAAACTGATCTTTAACAACTTCATAGTTAAGATTTAGTTTTTCCAAAAGTTTTGTTGTAGGATCATTCTCGTTCCTTAAAATACACAGAAGTAAATGAGCAGTATTAATAGAATTACCTTGAAAAAGCTTTGCTTCTAAAAAAGTTGTTTTTAATGCTCTTTCAGCTTGTCTAGTTAAATGAAGATTTTTTCTAAGATTTTCCTCAAAGTTCATTATGGGATTTGGAGGACTAAGGATTTCTATTTTCTTTCTCAAAAAATCTAAATCAATATCCAAAGAATTTAAAATTTTAATAGCTTTTCCTCCGCCATCTCTTAATATGCCTAACAACAAATGTTCTGTGCCAATAAAGTCATGACCTAATCTAATTGCCTCTTCTTTGCTATATGTTATAACATCTTTTACTCTTGATGAAAAATTATCGTCCATATTGTAAAAATAATAATTAATAAAAATAAACTAAAATAAATTAAACTTATTCTTAAAAACCTTTAAAAATGTTAATAAGTTTATAAAAATCTACATTAATTAAATATCATCTTTTTACTCATATAAGTATCTTTATAAACTATAAAATATTACTATGGCAGAAGGTGAAAAATTAATCCCAATAAATATAGAAGAAGCCATGAAGTCAGCATATATTGATTATTCAATGTCTGTGATAGTTTCAAGAGCCCTTCCCGATGTTAGAGATGGTTTAAAACCTGTTCACAGAAGAGTTTTGTTTGGAATGAGTGAGCTCGGGTTAAGATCAAATAGTAAGTACAAGAAATCTGCATTTATTGTAGGAGAAGTTTTAGGAAAGTATCACCCTCATGGAGATAGTTCTGTTTATAATACAATGGTGAGAATGGCCCAAGACTGGAGTTTAAGATATATGTTAGTTGATGGTCAAGGAAATTTTGGTTCAATTGATGGTGATAGCCCTGCCGCTATGAGATATACTGAAGCTAGATTGAAGAAAATTTCTGAAGAGATGGTGGAAGATCTTGATAAAGATACAGTAGATTTCCAATTGAACTATGATGATTCTATTAAAGAACCTACTGTTCTGCCTACTAAAATTCCAAGTCTTTTAGTAAATGGAGCATCTGGTATTGCTGTTGGTATGGCCACTAACATGCCTCCTCACAATCTATCTGAAGTCATTGACGGAACTGTAGCGTATATTAAAAACAATGATATTGAAATTGAAGAATTAATTAAACACATTAAAGCTCCTGATTTTCCTACTGGTGGAATTATTTATGGTTATGAAGGAGTTAAATCTGCTTTTGAAACTGGAAGAGGAAAGGTTGTTATGAGAGGTAAAGCTGAGTTTGAAGAAGTTAATGGTCGTGAATGTATAGTTGTAACTGAGATACCTTATCAAGTTAATAAGGCTGAAATGATTCAAAGAACTGCGCAGCTTGTCAATGATAAAAAAATTGAAGGTATTTCTAATATAAGAGATGAATCTGACAGAAAAGGAATGAGAATTGTTTACATCCTTAAAAGAGATGCTATTCCAAATATTGTTTTAAATAAACTGTTTAAGTATACTTCCTTACAATCTTCTTTTAGTGTAAATAATATCGCTCTTGTTAAGGGAAGGCCTATGTTGTTAAACCTTAAAGAGGTAATAAAGTATTTCGTTGAGCATAGACATGATGTAGTTGTAAGAAGAACTAAGTTTAACCTAAAGAAAGCTGAAGCTAGAGCTCATATTTTAGAGGGTTTAATTATTGCTTCTGATAATATTGATAAAGTTATTGAATTAATTAAATCATCGGACAATGCAGATGATGCGAGAAAAAACTTAATCGAAAAATTTAGTCTTACTGAAATTCAGTCAAAAGCTATTGTTGAAATGCGTTTGAGACAATTGACTGGTCTTGAGCAAGGAAAGTTAAGAGATGAGTATGACAGCTTAATTGAACTGATAAAAGATTTAAAGGATATTTTAAATGATAAGGAAAGAAGAATGTCAATAATTACTGAAGAACTTCTTGAAATAAAAGAAAAACACGGAGATGAAAGAAGATCGGTAATTGAATTTGCAGGTGGTGAATTAAGTATTGAAGATATGATTCCTGACGAAAAAGTTGTTCTTACAATATCTCATGCAGGATATATTAAAAAAACTCCACTAGCGGAATACAGAACTCAAAACAGAGGAGGAGTTGGTCAAAAAGGATCTACAACTAGAAGCGAAGACTTTCTGGAATATCTATTTGTTGGAACTAATCATCAATACATGCTCTTCTTTACCCAAAAAGGAAAATGTTTTTGGATGAGAGTTTATGAAATTCCTGAGGGAAGTAAGTTGTCGAAAGGTAGAGCTATCCAAAACCTGATAAATATTGAACCTGATGATAAGGTTAAGGCATTTATTTGTACTCAGGATTTAAAAGATGAAACCTATATTAATGACCATTATGTAATAATGTGTACAAAGAAAGGGCAAGTTAAAAAAACATCGTTAGAGCAGTATTCAAGACCAAGATCAAATGGTATTAATGCAATTACAATTAAAGAAGATGATGAATTACTTGAGGCAAAATTAACCACAGGAAATTCACAAATTTTAATGTCAGTTAAATCAGGTAAGTGTATCAGATTTGAAGAAAGTAAAACTAGACCAATGGGCAGAAATGCCTCAGGTGTTAGAGGTGTTAGACTCAAAGATGACAATGATGAAGTTGTTGGAATGTTATCAGTAAATGATATGGATAGTGATATTCTTGTTGTTTCAGAAAACGGATATGGTAAAAGATCTAAACTTGATGATTATAGAATTACTAATAGAGGAGGTAAAGGTGTTAAGACAATTTCAATAACAGAAAAAACTGGAAGTTTAGTTTCTATAAAAAATGTCTCTGATGGTGATGATTTAATGATAATTAATAAATCTGGAATTGCTATTAGAATGGAAGTTAATTCATTGAGAGTTATGGGTAGAGCTACTCAAGGTGTCAAACTGATTAATTTAAAAGATGCTGATTCTATAGCAGCAGTTGCTAAAGTCGTTCTTGATGATGATGATGTACAAGACATCGAAAATATTGAAGTTATTGATGATGATCAAATAAATTAATACATTTAGAAAAAAAAATTATGAGAGCTATTCTTATTATAACTATACTTTTATTTTCATTCAATGTTCAATCTCAGAAGAAGGAATTAAGAAAAATTGACAAATTAGTCCTTGAATCTTTTTTTGAAGAGGCAAAGGACGCACTAGAGTCTTCAAAATCATTAATTCTATCTTCAGAAGATAAATATAGAGCTCAGTATTATTTTTATGATTCCAAAGTTAGTAATGAATTAAAAATGTATGAAAATGCAATTTCATCACTAAATAATTTGTTGTCAATAAATGAATCTGTATATCCAACAAAAGTTGAACAAGAGTATAAGAATTTATCAATTATTATATCTAATGGAATAGTTAATGGAGCTGTAAATGACAATAAAGAAGGTAATTTTTTAGATGCTGCAGAAAAGTTAATAATGGCATATAATATGGATACTGAGCAGTATGTTGATTATTTATATTTTGCTGCTGGAAGTGCTGTAAATGGAAAAGATTATGAAAAATCTTTAAAATATTATTTAGAGTTAAAAAACAAAGGCTATACTGGAATTGTTGATGAATTTTTTGTAACAAATAATGAGACAGGCCAAGAAGAAAAGGTTTCCCAAACCGAATACGACCTTTTAAAATCTTCAAAAGAATATTCAAATCCGAGGATTGGGCAAACAGAATCTAGATTCCCAGAGATTGTTAAAAATATTGCTCTTATTTATGTCCAACAAGGTCAAAATGAATTAGCTGAAGAGGCTATAAAAGAAGCAAGAGCTATTCAACCCGACGACGTAAGTTTACTTTTAAATGAAGCTGATCTATATATCCGTATTAGCAATAATTCTGATAATGATGATGAAAGGTTGTATTACAGGAATAAGTTTAAGTCCTTAATGGAAATGGCAATTGAAATGGATCCTACAAACGGTATATTGTATTACAATTTAGGTGTAATATATGCTGAGCAAGGTGAATTAGAGCTTTCCAAAGAAAAATATCAAAAAGCTATAGAGTTAATACCAGATTATGTAGATGCTTATTTAAATTTAGTCTCTATTATCCTTGAAGATGAAGTTGCGATTGTTGAGGAAATGAATAGTTTGGGTAATTCTAAAAAAGATAATTTAAGATATGATGAACTTAAAAATGATAGGGAGAACTTATATCGTGAATGTGTTCCTTTATTAGAAGAATTATTAAAAGTTTCGCCAGAAAACATTGATGCACTAAATACTTTGAAAAATATTTATGGAGTTTTGGGTGAAAATGAGGCTTTCATGCAGGTTAAAGCTAAAATGGAGGATATACAAGGAAATTAAATTATTCTTTTTACTATTTGTAGAGAATGGGTGATTTTATTTTCTTCAATGTTATAAATTCCTTTATTATTAATTGAATCTATTCGCACTTTTCCATATGCGTGTATTATTTTTTTATTCTTTAATATTATTCCAACATGAGATATTTTTTCTTTATTATCTCCAAAAAATGCTAAATCTCCATTTTTGAATTCATTAATGATTTCAATCCCCTTTTTAGATTGATCTTTTGCATCTCTAGGAAGAATTATATTAAATGTTTTAAAGACAGATTGAACTAGACCTGAACAATCTATTCCAAATTTAGTTTTTCCTCCCCACAAATAAGGTGTGTTTAAAAATGATTTGGCAATTTTAGATATTGATATAACATTTTGATTTTCCTCATGTTCATAATTTAGAAATTTAGCTGAACTTATCAAACTTCCAGTTGGCACTACAATTTCATTTATAATATCTTTAATTTTTAATTCAGTACTTGAAAAAATATTTTTTTTGTTTGATATTTCTAAATACTCAGCATTACTTAATTTTTTGTAATGTAAATTTCTTACCCAACCTTCGTAATTGTCAATATTGCTTTTTACAAAACTCCATTTATTAATAATTTTAATAATTGTTATTGTTTCACCAAAAAAAAGTTGGCTGATCATCTCAGACTTGGCATTATCTTCTTTTCTTACAGGCACTATATTAAGATTAATTATTCCAGATTCCATTAATCTCTAATTTAATTAAAAAAATAAAAATATTATTCTTTCATATTTTTTAAATTTGTAAGGTGATTATAGATCAGATATATACTTCGTGTCTATCACAAGCTTCATATTACATAGAAAGTGATGGTGAAGTGGCTATAATAGATCCAAGTAGAGAAGTAGACCATTTTATAAAAAAAGCTAAGGAAAATAATTCTGAAATTAAGTTTATATTTCAGACACACTTTCATGCAGACTTTGTCAGTGGTCATTTAACTCTTTCAAAACATACAGGTTCACCAATAGTTTATGGACCCAATGCAGATCCAACATATGATTGTATTATTTCAAAGGAAGGTGATGTTTTTAATATTGGGAAAATAAAACTAAAGGTTATACACACCCCAGGACATACTCTGGAAAGCACATCATTTTTATTAATAGACGAATATGATAAACAACATTCAATTTTTACAGGTGATACACTTTTTTTAGGTGATGTTGGTATTCCTGATGTAGCTCAAAGATATAAAGGGATGTCTAAGGAAGAATTAGCGTCTCTTCTTTATGATTCAATTAATAATAAGATTAAACCCTTAGATGACAATATTACTGTATATCCTGGTCATGGAGCTGGGTCAGCTTGTGGTAAAAGCATGATGAAAGAAACAGTTGACTCATTGTCAAATCAAAAAAAAATTAATTATTCAATGAATGGTGTCTTAAATAAAGATGAATTTATTAAAGAACTAACTGACAATCTTCCTGATCCTCCAGCATATTTTCCTTCAAATGTTAAATTAAACCAAGAAGGCTATGAAAATATTGATGAAGTTTTAAATAGATCTCTTAATGAAATTAATTCTTCAGAGTTCAAGAAATTAGTAAATAAACCCGATATTTTAGTATTAGATACAAGACATACACATGAATTTATTGATTGTCATATAGAAAACTCAATATTTATAGGTTTAAATGGTCGTTTTGCTCCTTGGGTTGGTGAAATTCTAAAAGATATTTATACTCCAATCATTATTGTTTGTAATCATGGAAAACAAAAAGAAGCAATTACAAGGCTAAGTAGGATTGGATTTGATAATTGTTTAGGATATATACCTTTTAAAGACAATAGTAATCTAGAGTTATATTATAAAACCAGCTCTCTTGATAATGTACAACCTAGTGATTTTATTAATAGCAGCATTAACTCTAAAATTTTAGATGTTAGGACTAAATCTGAATTTAACAATGGCTCTTTTAAAAATGCCATTAATATTCCACTAAAACTTATTGATGATGAAATTTCAATCTCCAATGATAAAAAAATGTATTTATTTTGTGCTGGTGGGTATAGAAGCGTAATAGCTTGCTCAATTTTACTCAGAAAAGGATTTAAAAAATTAGTTAATGTTGATAAAGGATTTAATGGAATCCAAAAAGCACTTAATTAATGAAAAAAATTGTTTTTCTTTCTTTTATTTTTTTGACATTTAATTCTAATTCACAGATTAAGTCAATACTTTTTGATGACTATTTAAGCCTTAAGGAATTTAATAAAATTGAACTAATTGATGTCAGAACAAATGAAGAATTTAAAATAAGTAGACTAGAAAATGCAATTAATATTAACTTTTATGATTCTCTTTTTTTAAAAAAATTTGAAAAGTATAATAAACAGGATAAATTACTATTATATTGTCGATCTGGAAGAAGGAGTTTAATTGGAGCAAAAATATTAGTAGAAAATGGATTTAAAAACATATATGATTTGAAAGGAGGAGTAATATCTTTAAATGACTCAATTTTAAATTTTAGTACCCTCAACAACTAGTGTTCCCTTCCATTCTCCTGATGCACAAAATTGATGTTTTTTGACATCTTTAAATCCAGCCTTTTTAAATAAGTTAGTCCATTCTTTAATTTTTAATAGATTCATAATTGATACTCCAGTTTGTTTCTGCCAATCGTGACATTGAGGATTCTCATAATAAAAATCAACTCCAATAATTAGCCTTCCATTTTGATTAAGCCAATAGTTAAAAATGTTATTTATAATTTTTTGAGGATTTTTAAAATAATAAAATACTTCCATTGACATTACTACATCAACTTTACTAATAGGGTTCCAGGTATTTAAATTAGCATGAATATAATTATTAATTGGGTCATTTTTTTTTGCCTTTTGAATCATAAGTAGTGAGCCATCAACTCCACATGCAGACTTACAGTTCTTTTCATTTGCAACCAGCCTAACTGCCCATCCATTTCCACAACCTGCATCAATTATATTGAATTTTTTCTCTGTAGAATTAATTAGTTCAATAATTTTAGAAACTGGCTCATAATGATTTTTCTCCATACCATCATCTTTTCCGTTTTTAACCCATTCTGAGAAAGTTTCAATAGGGGATTTCATTTTAAACTTTTCTTCTTGTTGAAATTACATATGTGGTATATGTGAAAATAACAATAATAAATTCCCAATAAATAACATAATATGGCCATTCTCCAATTATAAGAGGATTGTTAACATTAGGTGGATATGCCAAATACATATAATTTGAATTAATCTGAAAATTAAGTGGCATCACCACCATCAAAACAATATTTAGATATAATACTACCCTTAACCACGAATAGTTATCGAGTTTATAATTTAAAAAATTATACATGAAAATTGGGAGTAAGATAATTCCAGCATGACTAAAATGATATTCTACATACTCATAATATGATCCGTCAAAATTGTTAATTTGAGGTGTTAAAAAAGCTTGAATTCCGCCAATAATACCTGCATAAAAGAGAAATTCAAAAAGGACTTTATTCTTTTTAGTGAATAAAATAAAACAAGCAATTAAATTAGAAATTCCGCATAAGTGCAGTGGAAGATTTTCAGAAATATTCCAGTATCCATTTATTATATTTCTAGTATGCCCTGTTATTGTTGTTATTATTAATAAAACTGCAATTATTTTTGCTAAAACAATTCTGTCTTTATAGTTCAACAACTTACCGATAAATAATACAACAATGATATATAATATTGAAAAAATAGTATTTCTGATCCATTCATTTGACATGAATTCTATTACGTAGTTCTCAGTCATTATCGTCATCTAAAGTAGTTAATTATATTCAATAATACCATCTCAGAAACAGGATCATAATTTATGTTTTCAATTAACTTGAGGGTTGATAAAACCATTTTTCCTTTACCATACTTAACAATTGATAGATCTGATCCAGACCATACCTCACCAGAACCAATATAGTTTCTTTTCAAAATGTTACCATCAGGAATTCTATCAAATGCAATTGTTTGAACTATGTTTTTACCTTTAAAATTTCTTAAACTAATAGTAGGGGCAATGTTTTCATAAATTCCACTCATATTAACATTTACTGGAAGTTCATTAAAAAATGGATGCTTTGAGTTGATATGTAAAATACCATCCCATAATCCCTGCGATATATTTTTAATAGGTTTACTAGGTAAATAATCAACACCATCAGCCACAAATGTTAGATTAGGCCCAATTCTTTTTCGAGTTTTCCCTGGGATTTTTAAAAAAACAACATTACCTCCTTTGAAAGTGAAATTATTAACTTTTTCCATTAAATCATTATAGTCTATTGATTTTTCTTCATTATTTCTTTGAATAATATTACCGTCTTTTGAACTATAGAAATCTGTGTCACTTTCATTAACGATTAGGGTTTTATTAATATTAGTTTTATCACTAAATAATTCATAATTAATGTTATATTTTTTAAAAAAATTAATCAATTTTTTATCATTTTTGACTACTGCGACATCTAAATTTTTTTGTCTTCTATCAATAAAGAAAATATTAAATTTAATTGAAGTTGAGTATTCTTCTCTGTTATCTTTTATTAATGAAATTTTAATTTCATATTCACCAGCTTCTAAATCATTTCCTAAATTAATTTTTTCAATCTCGTTAATACCATTTTTTACATCGTAAATATTTTGATTATTGTAAATCAATTCTTTCTTGTTTTTCAATAATTTATTTACAAATAATCTCACTTCATTTTTTTGATCTTTACTTTCATTAATTATTGAGGAAGAAATGTGAACAGCTTCTCCTTTAAAATAATTTCTTTTGTTTGTTCTTAAAACAGCAATCTTAGGTAAATTACCTTCTTTTGTCAATTCGTAAGCTAATCCCTTTGGGTTTCTCCACAGATCCAGAAGACCTGCACCTATAATCCAATCACCAGCTGTTAGAGCATGTACGCAGTATCCAATAACATTATCATTAGACCTGATTGCTTCAAGCATTCTTTTATTTGCTATGCCATGAATTTCTTGTTGTTTTTTATAAAATGAACTAGCATTTTTAAATAATTTTATTAGTCCTGTTTCATTTAATTTTTCTTTAATTTCTTTATTGAACCTTAGGTGGTATAAGTATGGATATGTAATTGGATTTCCTTTGTTTATAAATTCAAGTTCATTTTCTTCTAGGTCTGGCAAGCTTCCATATCCAATTTCAGAAACGTAAGAAGGAATATTTGGAACAACATTTCTTCCTGGCGTCCTAGCATTTAAGCCCATCAGTTTATTTTCTTCTTTTGTGTTTCCAATAGTTAAAAATCCATCAAACTTGTTATTATTTATATTAGGACCAGGATAATTGTGTATATCATTAAATTTAAATGCTTGAGTGCTGTAGGGTAAATATAGGTTAGCACCCTCTGCCCATCCACCTGATTCATCTAATATTAGCCTTGTTGGATCTAATTCTCTAGCCTTTAATGACATAGGTTTTAACATGTTTGCTAATACTGGTCTTCTGATTTCGTTGAATAATTCCCATTGAACAATTGATGGATGATTTCGGTCTCTTAAAATTGATTCAGTTATTTCATTTTCAACTCTTTTAGGTAAATATGCTGTTTCAATAGGCATGTCCATACATTCAATAGCCATACTGCCTACAGTAAGAACACCAATTGAATCTGCTAGATGTAACCATTCTTTTGGCGGCGGCTTTCTCCATGGTCTAATCATGTTAAAACCTGCTTTTTTTGCCATTAGAATTTCTTTTATCATCATTTCTTTTGAGTCTGGATAAGACAGCTTTACAGGATATAAACCTTCAAAAAAAACAGCTTTTAGATAAATAGGTTCGTTATTTAAATAGAACTTATTTTTTTTAACCGTAAATTCTCTAAACCCAAACTTTTCATTTACTTCATCTAGTTTGTAATAAATAGTATCATTTTGAACAATTTCAACTTTTTCAAGTATTATTTTTATATCATATATAAATGGGTTTTTAGGTGACCATAATTTATGGTTATTTACTTGAATATCAGTAATATTAATCACGTTGAGATTTGAGTTTTTTAATTCAATAAGTTCCTCTGATTTATTTGAATCATTAACCTTTGAAACTAATCTATATAAACCATCTCCTAAGCCATTTATTATTTCAGTATTAACTTTTACATCTCCGTTATTGTGATTTGCATTTATGAACACATCTTTTACATGAGTTTGTCCAGTGTATGATAAAAATACATCTTGCCAAATTCCACCAGTGTATGATCCTCTCCACTGAGGGGTTTCCATTTGACCAATACCATCAATTACTTTGTCTTGAATAGTTATTGGACCTATTACTTTTACAATAAGTGTGTTATCTTTTTCAAAATCAACAACATGTTCAATATTAAAATTAAATGGTGTAAATCCTCCTTCATGATAACCTACTGAATTGTTGTTTACAAAAACTTCAGTTATATAGTTCGAAGCATTGAAGTTAAGATGGATTTTTTTATCTTTTTTTGATTTATCAATTTTAAACCTTTTTCTGTAATATACTACACCTTCATAATCTTTCTTAAATCTTTCCCAGACACTTGGAACTTGAATTTTCTCTATTTCTCCATTACTAAAACCTTCATCTGAATTATATTTTTTATTCTTACCAGAATTATCATAATCATATATAATATCCCATTCCCCATTAAGATAGTTAATGTCACTTCTTTTTTGTGAAAAATTTATTAAGCATAAGAGTGTAAAAAATATAGATAAAATCTTTTTCATTATTTATTTAATATTAGAGAAGCCTTGAGGAATAATTGGAGACGTTATTTCTTTTAATATTTTTCTCATCTCTTTAGTTTTAGGATGTTTTTTTTCAAAAATTAAATTATTCCATTCTTTTGGATCATTAGCATTATTATAGAGTTCTTCCTCACCAGTATTATATAAAATATATCTCCAGTCTTTAGTCCTTACAGAGTAGTGATGGTTTGAAGGAATTTCAGCATTTTTATCTGATGTATACACAACACTTAGAGCTGCATCAGGACCTTCCCAGTCTTTTAATTTTGGATTATTTAAAAATGGTTTTAAGCTAAATCCATCTAAAGATTTTCCTTTCTCATTTTTTATAGTTTCATTATCTAAGCCTGCTAAATCTAATAATGTAGGGTATACATCTATTAAAGATACTGGATGATAAACTTTTGAATTAGGCTTTGATTTTCCTGGAGCTCTAATTAACATTGGAACTCTAGTACTCTCTTCCCATAAAGAGTTCTTATATACATGTTCTTTTTCACCCATAGTCCATCCGTGATCACTAACAATAACAACAATCGTATTGTCTTTTAAACTTGAGTTGTTTACAGCTCTTAAAACTTGACCTATATTGTCATCGACAGCCGTAACACATGCTAAATAGGCTTGAGTAAATCTTTTTAACCCCTCCTCATCGTCATAATATGATGATACAAGGTTTTTATACATTTCAATTGATCGAACACTTCTTCCAGGGGTCTCAAACTGACTAACAGTATGTAGATATGTATCTTCTTTGTCGTTTTCAAGAATATTAGCTAATTGAATATTTTCTAAAGGATACATGTCAAAGTACTTTTGAGGAACAATTAGGGGTGTATGGGGTCTTAAAAATCCTACTGCTAAAAAGAAAGGATTATCATTATCAGAACTTGCCAGTTCCAACAATCTTTTTTCTGCCCAATTTGCATTTATTTCATCTGGTGTAAGGTCTCTATTATCTTCATCGATATAATTAAAAGTTTTTCCTTGTCTCGATGGACCATAAGCCCATCGAACCTGCTTTCCATCTATCTCAATACTATCTAAGTTAATGAGAGGACCATATGAACCGTCAATAGCACCGCCAGCCATATTTAATCCATCAAGTTCTTTTATAGTCCTATAAGGTTTTGGAACACTTGGGTGTGCAATTCCTTTTTTACCTCTTTCCCATTCTCCTAAATAAGCAATTGGACTGTAGTCAGCTTGATGTTTAAACTCTGACCACAAATCATTTTTATTATGATGTAATATTTTCCCACTTCCAATAACATTATAGTCATTTTCTTTAAACTTCTCCATTATGGTTTTAGTATTTGATAAAACCTCATTTTGTAACCATGATTTTTGCCAAAAATTTGATGAGTTATGAGGATATACCCCCAACAACATACTTGATCTTGAAGGTCCGCACATTGGGTCATTTGAATATGCATTTTTAAATGATACAGCAGTCTTAGCAAAGTCTTTGATATTCGGAGAAATTACTTGAGGATGACCCATTAAATCTTCATTGTAATCATTTAAATCATCTACCATTATTAACAATATGTTTGGTTTCTCTAAATATTGGTCTTTACAACCTATAGTTAAAAAAAAAGTAATTAAGATTAAAAGTGTATTTCTTTTCATGATTTTAATTCTTTATATTTAATATTCTCTTATAAACATCATTATTACTAAACTATGAAAAAGAAAATTTTTTTACTAATTATATCATTTTTTGTTATTTCATGTTCGTCAGATTCTGGAGGAGATTCAGGTGATTCAAACAATGGCGGAGGAAACAATAACGGAGGAGGTAATAATAATGGGGGTGGAAATAATTCTGGCTCTGGTTCTAGTACTGACCCTAACGATTATGATGCATCAACATCGCCTGGCGACACTACATATTATATTAGCTTTAATTCTGGAAATGACAACAATGATGGTAAAAGCGAAGATAAACCTTTTAAAAATCTCGGTAAAATTAACAGTATAACATTTAATCCTGGTGATAAAATAAAGTTTAAATCCGGGGAAACTTGGAAAGGATATTTTAAGCTAAGAGGTTCTGGATCTACAGATAAGCCAATTGTAATAGAAAATTATTCTAGCGGTAATAAACCTGTAATAGATGGAGATGGTTATCAAGCGGCAGTTTTTATTGAAAATAGAGATTATGTTAATATTTCTGGTTTAGAATTAACTAATCAAGCTTCACACAAAAACAGCAATGGGTCAGTAAAACTAATGGATCAATCTAGTAGATCAGGATTAAATGAAAGATTTGGAGTGCTAGTATTAAGACATGGTTCCAGTAATATTAGTAAAATAAACTTAAATGATTTAAAAATTTCAAATATTTTCCCATCTCCAACTAATTCAGACAATAATCATAAAGGTTACGGCGTTAGGTTTGAATCTGAAAATGATGATAATGTGTTAAACTTCTACGATGGTATTAATATTGAGAATATGGATATTTCAAATACTGGTCATTACGGAATTCATATTGTTAACAGAATGTCTGGTGCTCAAGAGGATTTTTATCATAGAAATATATTGATTAAAAACAGCAAGTTTACTGATACTGGAGGATCAGGAATCGTTTTAGCTCGATGTAAAGATGTTGTAGTTGAAAATTCTGAGTTTAAAGGATCAGGATCTGGAAAAGACAGTAGAATGTGGAATAGAGGAAGTAGCTTATGGACTTATACCTGTAATGATACTGTAATTCAAAATAATCTATTTGAAGATGTATATGGTCCTGCAGATTCTTATGGCGCTCACATTGATTGGGGATGTGAGAGAGTTGTTATTCAATATAATTTGAGTAAAAATAATTATGGTGGTTTTGCTGAGATTTTAGGAGAAAATATAATGTGTGGATATAGGTATAATATAAGCATAGGAGATGGTGGACGAACAAATTCTAATGTAGGTAAGACTTTTTGGGTATCTGATTATGCTGGAAGTGATGATAGAAGAATTGGATCTTCAGAAAATTTCATTTATAATAATACTGTTTTTATTCCTAGCGAAAATCCATCAAACAACAATGCTCCTTTTGATCATTTACAGATCTTTATTAGACCAAATACAAAGGACACTTATATATATAATAATCTAATACATATAAGTGAAAAAGCTAAATTAAAAATTGATACAAGGAATGATGGAACACTTAATTATTGGAAAAATAATCTTTTTTTCGGAAACCTTGTAATTGATGGAGCATCAGACTATGAACATAATGGAACAGAATTGTTTTCTAATCCCTTATTGTCAAACCCTGGTGGAACCACAGCAAGTGATTATAAATTACAATCCACTAGTCCAGCTATTGGATCAGGTTATATAATTAATGGAAGCGATGATGTAAAAAACTATATTCAGAATAATGGTGGAAGAGACTATTTTGGAAATTCAGTTAGTAGTGATTCTAAGCCAAATATTGGTGCATATAACGGAAATTAGATGAATAAATTTCTTTTTTTTTTAATCACATTATTTTGCATTTCATGCAATCAAGTTCAATACGGCGAGAAAAATGAATTAGGTTTTACATATTATTTCAATTCAATATCTGGAGATAATTCAAATATTGGCATAAGAGATAAACCACTTAAAAGTCTTGATTTTTTAGACAATATTAATCTTAAAGAGGGTGATAAAATATTGTTAGCCAATGGGTCAACTTTCTACAATACAATTAATTTAATTAATAAAAACGGAATTGAAATCTCAAATTATCTATTTGATGATTATTCTGAAATTCCTACAATCAATTCAAAGGCTAAAATAGCAGCTGTTTTTATTGAAAACTCATCAAACATAAATATTAATAATATTGAAATAATAGCAAATGGAGGTGGAGCAAATGAATTTTTACATAAAAAATTAAAAACTGATTTAAGAACAGCTGTGTTATATTTAGTCACAAATCAAGAGGTTTATAATAATTTAGATATTTCTAATGTAAAAATTAGAGATGTTTTTTATGAAGATTCAGGATTCATTAGGGCTAAAAAAGAAGTTAGAACACCTAATGGGACACAAAGCTATGGATGGGGAATTAGGGTCTTAAATCTTTCTGAAAATGGTAATCTTGAGAATATTATTATTCAAAATTCAAGTTTTGAAAATATTTCTCATTCAGCAATCAGATTTATTGGAAAAAGAGAAAATCAATTTAATAATTTAAAAATTTTAAATAATAAAGTGTTTAAATCTGGTGGTCCTGGAATGGTTTTTAATAGTTGTAAAAACTTATTAGCCAAAAATAATGATATTAATTCCACTGGTTCAACTGATGACTCTAGAAAATGGGGAAGAGGAAGTGGACTATGGACATGGGGAAGTTCATATGCTTTAATAACTCAGAATTCATTTCAGAATGCTAATGGACCAGCGGATTCTGCTGGATGTCACATTGACTTTAACTGTAATGATATAATTGTTGAAAAAAATTTAAGCAGAAATAATGCTGGAGGTTTTATAGAAATCTTAGGAAATAATTATAATTGTTCCTATAGATATAATGTAAGTATTAATGATGGATATAGAGTAAAAGGAGAAGATAATGCATTTCAAGAGGGTAAAACATTTTGGCTTAGTGGATACATTGGAAGGGGAAGAGAAAGGAATGGCCCTTTTAACTCATATATTTATGGCAACTACATTTATGTTGGATCTGAAATAACACCGAAAATCGCTGTTGATAAGAATTCTAAAGGAGTTTTTGTTGCTAATAATATTTTTTACTTCGAAAATGATCCATTAATGGTTTTAGGTGACCAATACAAACCTGATCCGGGTGGTAAATTAGAAATTGAAAATGTGTTTTTTAAAAATAATTTATTTTTAAAAGATCACTGGCCAAAAGATGTTTTAATACAACCAGATGATAATTTTTATTCAGATGCTTTTTATAAATCTTTCCTTGATAATGCAGGTTTGTTAGAAGAAAACAATATTTTTCCTACTAATCACACATATACCTATCCTTATCCAAAGTATTTTGAAGAAATTAAAATTGATTACATAAATGGTGATTCTAAAGGACTTTGGAAAGGTTTTTAATTAAATATTTATGAAAATAATTGAAGTTATACCCTTTGTATTAAATGAAGATTTAGAAAAAGAGTTCTTTTTTTCTCAGTGGGAATATAGTAATCGTAAAATTTCTATAGTAAAAATTATTTGTGATAATGGATTAGTTGGCTGGGGTGAAGCTTATGGACCTGCTCCAGTTGTTAAGGAAAGTATTAATTATATCAAAAAAAATATAATTGGTCTTAATCCTCTTGAATCTGATTTAATCTGGTCAATATTATTTAGAAGAGTTCATGATTACGGGCGATCTGGAGTATTTGTTTCTGCAATAAGCGCAATTGATGTTGCTTTATGGGATATTAAAGGTAAGTATCATAAACTTCCGATATCTACTCTTTTAGGTGGATCCTTTAGAGAAAAAATAAGACCATATGCAACTGGGCTTTATTTTTCAGATTCAAAAACATTAACAAAGGACTTGTGTGAAGAAGCTGTTGGTTATGTTAATGATGGCTTTAAATCAATTAAAATGAAAGTTGGTTTAAATATTGAAGATGATGTTAAGAATGTAAAAGAAGTTAGAGATGCAATTGGTTTTGACGTAGAGTTAATGATAGATGCTAATCATGCATACTCATATGATGAAGCTTTAAAACTTTCTAAAAAATTAGAAAACATGGAAATTAAATGGTTTGAGGAACCTATTTCCCCCGAGTTTTATGATCAATATTCTGATTTTAAAGCAAAAACATCAATACCAGTTGCTGCAGGTGAATGTGAATATCTAAGATATGGTTTCCAAAAGCTTTTAGATAAAAACTGTATCGATTTTTTACAAATGGATATTTGTTCTTGTGGAGGTTTAACAGAGGCTAAAAGAATATCATCATTATCATCAACAAAGGGGGTAAAGATTATTCCTCACACATGGGGCTCAGGAATTGCTTTTTTTACCGCAATTAATTTTATTTCAAACCTCGAACCAATTCCTGGTAGATTATATCAAGATGATGCATATATTGAGTATGATAGAACTGAAAATAAAATAAGAGAAAATATTATTAAAAATGATATTGTTATGAAGGATGGATATATTTCAGTTAATATAAAGCCAGGACTAGGAATTGATGTTGATGAAACATATTTAAACAAAATTAAAATTTAAACATGGATTTTGGGAATCTTAAAATGTATATTGATGGTGATTTAAAATCATCAATTGATAAAATTACTAAAGACATATATAGTCCATTAAATGGAGAGAAAATTGCATCTCTTTCCTGGGGAAACCATAAGGATTCTAAAATTGCATTAGAATCAGCATCTAATGGGTTTAAAAGTTGGTCTAAGTTGCCATTGAGTAAAAGGAAAGAATGGATGCTTAAGCTAAGAAAACAGATTTTAGAAAATGAGAATCTACTCAGAAAAGCAATTTCGTATGAAATGGGTAAGCCATATGCTGCTACTGGTGAAGATATTGAGTCAATAACAAATAGTCTAGAATATTATGCAGAAATAATTGATGATTTTATAAGACCAACAGATATAGCTGAAAATGATGACACTCATAATCATCAACTTATCTTTAAACCAATCGGAGTAGTTGTGGCTTATTTAGCATGGAATTTTCCTCTTCTTAATGCCGGTTTTAAAATTGGACCTGCTTTGGCCACAGGATGTAGTATTATATTAAAACCTTCTGAGTTGTCTCCAGTATCACTATATATAATAGGCGATCTTTTAAAGCAAATTAATTTTCCTAAAGGAGTTATAAATATTGTATGTGGTGAACCAGAAGAAGTTGCTACAACCTTGTCTAAAAGCACTATTCCAAGTCTTATAACAATGATTGGTTCAACTGAAACAGCGAAAAAAGTAATTTCTGATTCATCAACATCAATAAAAAAATACAGTATGGAGTTAGGAGGAAATGCTCCATTTATTGTTTTTGAAGATGCAGATATTGAAGTTGCTATTAATATTGGTTCGGCAATAAAATTTGGAAATTGTGGACAAATATGTGTTGCTGCTAATCGTTTTTTTGTTCACGAAAATGTCCACAAAAAATTTGTTGATGGTTTAATTAAGAAAGCGAGAGAATTAAAAATTGGATATAATAAGAATTTAGATTTTGAGATTGGACCGTTAATTTCTAAATCATCAAGAGAAAGAGTAAATAATTTAATCAAAAGTACCATTGATAATGGAGGAAAATTAGAATTCGGAGGAGAAATTCCTTTAATGAATGGTAATTGGTTTGAACCAACAATTATTACTAATGTTAATGAGTCAATGTCAATTTTCCACATGGAGATTTTTGGACCTGTTGCAAGTATTATAAAGTTCAACAATGACGATGAGGTATTAAAAAAGGCAAATAATACAGATTATGGTTTAGCATCATATTTATTTACTTCAAATAAAAAAAGAATTGATAAGTTTGTAGATGAGCTTGATTTTGGAGAAATTCATGTAAATGGCATTAAGTACGACATCTATCTTCCACATGGTGGAATTAAACAAAGTGGGGTGGGTCATGATTGCTCAGAATTGGCTTTAGAAGATTATTTAATCAAAAAAAGAATCAGTATTGCTAAATAATTTATTATGGAACTATTTTTACCTTTTTTACTATTAATTTTTGCAAGTTTTTTTCAAGGGACTTTTGGATTGGGAATGAAGTATATGAATCCTATGTCTTGGGAGTCATGGTGGGTTATACATGTTTTGATTGCTATGATTTTATTTCCAATGATTTGGGCATTCTTAGCTGTTCCTAACCTTTTTGAAATTATTTTAAATTCTCCGAAAGATTCAATTTATTTAGCAATGTTATTTGGATTTCTTTGGGGAATTGGTGGTATTATGTTTGGAGTTAGTGTTCCTTACATTGGATTATCATTAACAATGGGTATTGTTATGGGGCTTGCTGGATCTGCAGGAAGTCTAATCCCTTTGTTTCAAATTGAAAACGCCTCTTCACAACCCTCATTTCCATACATAATTGGAGGTTTAGTAATTTCCTTAGTTGGTGTAGCGATAACTGCAAAGGCAGGAATAGACAGAGATAAATTGATAAGCACTAACAATAATTCAAATAATATTGTTAAAGGAATTTTAATTGCTGTGATTTGTGGTTTACTGTCATCTCTTTTAAATGTAGGATTTGCTAACGCTGCTCCTATTGCAGAAAAAGCCCAAGAATATGGTGTTATTGCTAGAAATTCAAGTTTAGCAGCCTGGGTTGTTGTCTTATGGGGTGCATTTATTATGAATTTTGGTTATGCATTATTCTTATTATTTAAAAATAACTCATGGAGTTCATTTTCATTTAGTAATTCAAAGAATGCATATAAGTGGTCATTTATTGCTGGTTTTTGTTGGTTTGCTGCATTAGGTGTTTATGGTCAAGGAGCTGCATTGTTAGGCGAGATTGGACCAGTTATAGGATGGCCAATTTTACTTGGTCTATCTCTTATTATTAGTAATTACTGGGCATATAAGGCTGGTGAATGGAAAAACGCTAAAAAACCTTTTAATAAATTACTTATTGGATTATTTGTTTTGATTATTTCTGCTGTTATTTTAGGATTAGGAAATTCAGTATAAAATGAAAAAAATTATTGGTTATGGTGAGTTGATGTTAAGGTTTTCTCAAATCAATAATTTAACCATTAAAAATGATTCTTTAGGCACTTTTGCCGGATCTGAATCTAATTCATTATGTTTTTTATCAAGCAAAGGTCATAAGTGTGAATTTGTATCAGCATTTCCCAAAAATGACATTGGCTATAAAGCAATAAAATACCTAAAGTCAAATAATATAAACTGTAATATTAAAGTTGACAATAATAAATTAGGTGTTTATTATACTGAAACTGGACAAAATAATCAAAACACAAAAATTAAATATGACAGGAAAGGATCTAGTTTTTCAAAGTTTAATCTTTCAAATGAATTTATTGAAAACGCACTAAAAGATTCATCATATTTAATTATAACAGGTATAACACCAGCATTGTCAAAAATATGTTATAAAAATATCTTTAGTTTAGTTAAAGCTGCAAAAAAAAAGAAGATAAAAATAGTTTATGATATTAATTATAGAAAAAACCTTTGGTCTTTAATTGATTGTAAGAATTTCAATTTAGAAATTTTAAAATATGTTGATCTTTTATTCACCAATTCCTCTACTTTATGTCATGTATTTAATATTACTTTAGAAAAAAATACAAACAATTTTTTCCTTGAGTCTGAAAATGCAATTAAATTTATTTGTAAAAAATTTAAAATTCCTTTTATCGGCTTAACTATTAGAAATGAAAAAAAATTATCTGGTATTTTATTTATGAATCATAGAATTTTTAAAGGAGACATTTATGATGTAGATCAAATTGATAGAGTTGGGGCTGGAGACACTTTTCTAGCTGCATCAATTAATGGATTTATAAAAAAGTGGGATGGTCAAAAAATTGTTACATATTCAACCTCTTCATTCGCATTAGCACATACAGTACATGGGGATGTAAATTTATTTGATGATAGTGAAATTGAACTCTTTAGAAAAAATAAATCTTTAAAGAATGCTTAAAAAAAACAAAATAATTGCTGTTCTTACAATTGAAGATTCTAAAAAATCTCTTGATCTTGCAAAATGCTTATATGATTCTGGCATTATTAATCTTGATATTAGACTAAGAACCTCTGATTCAAAAAAGGCAATTGAATCAATATTAAAATCAAATCTAAACTTTAATATAGGAGTAGGTACTGTTCTCAATGAGAATGACTTAATTTTTTTAAAATCTATGAATATTAAGTATGCATTTTCACCTCACACTGACAGAAATATTTTAAGACAATCAAAAAAATATAATATTGATTTTATTCCTGGTGTTTCAACTAGTATTGATATAGAAATTGCTTTAAATAATGGATGTAAATATTTAAAATATTTTCATGCTGAAAAATTAGGTGGAGTAACTCACTTAGATTCCATATCTAATAAGATTAAAGATTTAAAAATTATTGCAATGGGAGGTATTAATAATCTTAATATAAGCTCGTATTTAAACCATAAGAATATTATTGGAATAGGTGCTAGCTGGATAGCAACAGAAGATTTGATAAGAGATTCAAATTGGAATGAAATTAGTAAAAGAGCAAAATTATTTCTAAATCTATAGACTTAAGAATTCAAAAAATTCAATAAATAAAGTCTTTAATTCATTATCGTCTCTTGGGGAGATTTTATTTTTTTTGTAAAAGCTGTTAATTTCTTTTGTTTTAGATTTATCAAACATCGATATTAAAAAGTTTTTTCTTCTTTCTATATATGTAAACCTGTTTTTATAATACAAAAATACTGAGTTATTTCTTCTATATCTTGGATCAGGTTTTTCTTGAATACCAGGTTGATATTCAGGAATGTAAGCTTCAAGAAATGTATCAGCTAATAATGAGAAATCATCATTTTCCTCAATTGATTGATAGAATTTACCATTTTTTGACACGAAAACCCTATCATTAAACGAAACTCTAGTAATCTTATTCGGAAGTAATTTTAAAGTATTTTCTTCACCTACAATATCAAAGCTTTGATCCAAAAGATTATAATTAGTTAAGACTATTATTGGTTCTTCACTATCATTAAGCTCTAAAGTTGCTTGTTTTGATTTTTTATAAAAATATTTATTTCCTGTAAATGTAGTTGTCTTTGGATTATATGCAGAAGCTATTTCTCTCTGAACCAATTGGAAATTTGATTCGTAGGAACTTGATGAAATAAAATTCGTCTGAGCAAATATTGATAATGGTAATAATAAACTAATAAAATATTTCACTTCGCAAATTTATATATTTAAAATGTATTCTAAAATATCAAAAACACTTTTTGTCATTTTATTTTTTTTATCTAACAAGGGATTAATTTCAGTAATTTCTAAACATTTAGTTTTATTCCAATCCAATAATTCCTTTAATATATTTTTACATTCATCAATAAGTAAGCCATTTTTAATTGGTGTTCCAGTTCCAGAGCTAACTTTTTCTGAATCAAGACTGTCAACATCAAATGATATATATATATGATTACAATTATTTAAAACTTTATTTTTTATTTCATTTATAATTTTTTTAGCTCCATCTCTTCTTACTTTGCTTGATTTGAAAACTTTAATTTTATGTTTTTTTATTAAATAATCCTCTTCCTTTTCTGTATCTCTTAAACCAATATAAACAATATTAGAGTGTTTAATTTTTGGAGATATATTATCTATATTTTTTAATTTGTTCCATACAGTTACAGTTTTTTTATCTACATCTCCAATTTCAAATTTTAAATTATCCTCATTTAAAGCCATTGCTAACGGCATTCCATGAATATTCCCTGATGGTGTAGTGTAGGGAGAATGTAGGTCAGCATGTGCATCTATCCATATAACTCCTATTTCTTCTTTAACAAAAAACTTTTTTAATCCACAAATGCTTCCATATGCATTACTATGATCTCCTGAAAATATAATTGGAAATCTATTATTATTTAAAATAGAATAAACTTTTTTACTTATATCTGAATAAACAGATATAAGGGGTGTTGCATATTTTGCCCACTTAAATTTTGATTTTTTAAATAAGAATTCATTTTTGGTATCAATTTTTATTGATGGGGTTTTCAAAAAAAAAGTTTTCATTCTTTTTGATGCCTCAATTAGAATTGAATCAACTCCTAAACTTGAGCCTCTAGTTCCAGCGCCAAGCTCAGATTTATTAAATACTAGAGTATAGTTTTTATTAATCAAATTCACGTAGACTATCTTCAATGATTTTCAATGCTTCCAAGAGTTGGTTTTCTTCAATAATTAATGGTGGAGCAAATCTTATTTTATTTCCTTGGGTTGGTTTAGCTAAAAGACCATAATCTCTCATTTTAAGGCAAATATCCCATGGAATATTTGATGATTCATCACAATTTAAAACTATTGCATTTAACAATCCTTTACCTCTAACAGATCTAATAATACTAATTTCATCTTTAATGTTATTAATATATTTTCTAAATATTTTTCCTAGATTTTCAGCTTTTTGAGATAAATTGTGTTCAATAGAATATCTAATTGCTTCTTTAGCGACTACACATGCTAATGGATTACCACCAAATGTTGATCCATGTTGACCAACTTTCATTACACTCATTATTTCCTTACTTGTTAAAACTCCTGAGACAGGGTAGAAGCCACCTGCTAAAGCTTTTCCTAAAATAACTATGTCAGGTTTAATATTTTCATGATAGCTAGCAAGAAGTTTTCCAGTTCTACATACTCCTGTTTGAATTTCATCAGCAATTAAAAGAACATTGTGCTTATCACATAGATTTTTGCATTGTTTTAAATATCCATCATCCGGAACAACAACACCACCTTCTCCTTGAATAGGTTCAACTAAAAAACCAACAACATTTTTATCTTTTTCGAGAGCTCTTTTTAGTTCTGAAATATCGTTATAAATAATTGTTTCAAACCCTTTTGTTAATGGACCAAAATTATCTTTACTTCCACCATGAGATGAAAAAGAGACAACTGTCGTTGTTCTTCCATGAAAATTACCATTACAGACAATGATTTTTGCTTTATTTTTTTCTACATTCTTTATTTCATAACCCCATTTTCTGCAGATTTTAATAGCTGTTTCAACAGCTTCTGCACCAGAATTCATTGGCAACATTTTTTCATATCCAAAAACACTAGTAATATATTCTAGACTTGAACCTAATTCATTATTATAAAATGCTCTTGACGTAAGGGTAAGTTTTTTAGCCTGATTAATAAATACATCTAAAATTTCATTATTACAATGTCCTTGGTTAACTGCTGAATATGCTGAAAGAAAATCAAAATATTTTTTATTATTGACATCCCATACGTAAGGTCCTTTTCCTCTTTCTAGAACAACTGGAAGTGGATGATAAGTGTTTGAACAAAAAGTTTCCTCCTTTTTTATAAGGGATTGTTCTTTATTTGTTAGCATAATCCTAATTTAGTTATTTGATTTATATGAAATAGTGTTAATGACTAAAAGTTATCATTAAATAATCCTTTCAAAAACACCCATTATTTTGTTCTTTTTAACCTTATCCCAATCAAAATATTCGCCCTGCATAGTAATGTAAACACCTGGTTTTAACACTTGAACGAATGATAGGGCACATCCAAGATTAAAAAAACCATCAGATGAACTTCCAAACGCATAAGGTATCATTGCTCCAGTTAAAATAACTGTTTTGCCTTTAATTTTTGATTTAGCAATATTTCTTGCTGTTTTAGTCATAGTATCTGTACCATGAGTAATAATAATTTTATTACTTATTTCATTTTCACATGCACTTACAACTTTGAACAAATCAGTTTCACTTATTTCTAAACTGTCTTTCAATAATATTGTTTCAGTTTTAATATCTAATTTACATTTACTCCTTTTTATCATTTTAGGTAAATGTGTTTTTTCGAAATAAAGTTTCCCGTTAATATGATCATAACTTTTATCAAATGTTCCACCTGTAATAAATATTTTGATCATTAAAATAAAGTTAATAAAAAACCCCTGTAAATCAATGACTTACAAGGGGTTTTATGCGGAGAAAGAGGGATTCGAACCCCCGGTACCTTGCGGCACGCTGGTTTTCAAGACCAGTGCATTCGACCACTCTGCCATTTCTCCATGCGTGCAAATATAAAAAGTAATTTTCTTTAAAAAATAAAATATAAACGAATTATATATATAATTTAGCTTACTATGCCATTATTAATAGAAATACCTTGGGAATATCCTTTTTTAGTTCTTCTAGGTTTTTTTGTTTCTATTATCAACACAATGGCTGGTGGAGCATCAATAATTACATTACCAATTCTTATTTTTTTAGGTTTACCTTCAAATGTTGCTAATGGAACAAATAGAATTGGATTGATGATGACTGCTTTTTCGGCTAATATGGGTTTCAAGAGTAAAGGAATTTCAACGTTTCCTTTTAGCGCCTACACAGGAGCATTTGCGCTTGTAGGCTCAGTAATTGGAGCTCATATTGCAGTTGAAATCAATGATGCATTATTTAATAAAATATTATCAATAATTATGATCATCGTTATTTTAATTATTGTATTCAAACCAAGAATAGTCAATAAAAATCTTTCTGTAAGGTTAACAGGAAAACATCTTAAGCTTTCATGTGTTGTTTTCTTTTTTATAGGTTTATATGGCGGGTTCATTAATGCAGGGATTGGATTTATTATTATGCTTTTTTTACATTTTTATAATAGATTAAACCTTATCAGGGTCAATGCTACAAAAGTTGTTATTGTTTTGGTATATACTATTGGAGCTTTTTTAACTTTTTTCTTTAATGGACTTGTAGATCTTCCATATGGAATATGTTTAGGTATAGGAACATTAATTGGTGGTTGGAATGCTAGTAGATTCTCCGTTGAGAAGGGAGAGGGGGTAGTGAAGATATTTTTAGTAAT
>QOPZ01000008.1 GCA_003331885.1 Cryomorphaceae bacterium
AACAAAGGCTTTTATCTAGATTCAAATGGGGGTTATCTGCAGAACTTCAAACTCCTAATTATGAAACCAGAATATCAATAATCAAAAATAAATTGAATAGAGATGGTGTAGAAATGGATGATGAAATTATATTTTATGTTGCAAAATATATCAAAACAAATGTTAGAGAGCTAGAAGGTGCAATAATTTCTTTAATGGCTCAATCATCATTCAATAGAAAAAATATTACAATTGATCTTGCAAAAGTTATAGTTGAAAAATTTGTCAAGAATACTAAAAAAGAGATCTCTATTGATCATATCCAAAAAGTTGTTTCTGATTATTTTCAAATGGATGTTATGACACTGCAGTCGAAGACTAGAAAGAGGTACATTGTACAAGCAAGACAACTTGCGATGTTTTTTTCAAAAAAGTTTACTAAAGCTTCATTAGCAAGTATAGGAACCAAGATTGGACATCGAGATCATGCTACTGTACTACACGCATGTAAAACTGTTGATAATTTAGCTTTTACCGATAAACAATTCAGGAAATATGTTGAAGATCTTAATAAGAAATTTTCTGACTAATCTAAATTAGGTTTTCTTACTGCTTGGATATTATCTAAGTTATATCCTTTAAAAATTCTTAAATAATCTGAAATTGAGGTACCATTAGCATCTTTTTTATCCAAATTAATATCACAATGACTTCTTAAATATTTTTTCACATTTCCAGGACCTGATAAATGTGCAGCAGCTATTATTCCAGATTCCGTAATAAAAACATTAGAAAGGTATCTATTTGAATACCATTTTATTTCTCTTCGAAGAATCCACTTATTTCTCATAACATTCATTAAAAATACTTTTTCTTGAAGTTCAGGGTTGTTTTTATAATGAATTAAGTTGCTAACTCCGTACATATCAAGTGTACCCTTTCCAAATTGATACTTTCCAACATAACCATATCGATTTGTTTTTATATAATCAGAGCCTGATTCAAAAAAACCTAGAAAATCTTTAAAGCCAACAAAATCTTTAATTGTAAATGCTATAGGTAAATAATCAATTTTTGAATCATATTCACTTTCAACTGAATATTCGAGATTTAAATTTGGGGGTGGGAATAGTGTACTGCTAAGAAAAAAAACAGCTAAAAAATTTAACAGATAAACTTTAAAATTAAAGTACATCATAAATAAAAAACATATATACAATTATGCTTTTTCGTTTACAAACTTAATGATTTTTATAATTATCTAGTAATCAATTAATTACCTCTTAATGTTTCTTTTTTTCAACCAATTAGTATATTGTCTCTTTTTCTTATTATGCTCAGCATTTGTTTTAGAAAAAAGGTGATAACCAGGATTAGATACATCTGCTACAAAAAAAAGCAAAGAGTGATTTAATGGATTTAAAACAGCTTCAATAGCAGAAATATCTGGTGTTACGATTGGCCCAGGTGGTAATCCTCTATTTACATAAGTATTGTATGGAGATTTGATTCTTAAATCTTTATATAAAACTCTCCTTATTTTTGTGTCAAAACCATCTCTTTTCTTTATAGTATAAACTACAGTAGGATCAGCTTGAAGTTTCATTTTTTTATTTAAACGATTTAAATATACACCCGCAATAGTTGGTCTTTCATCTACTTTGGGAGTTTCAAGTTGAACTATTGAAGCTAAGGTCATAACCTCAATAGGGTTTAAATTTATTTTTTTTGACTTTTTAATTCTATCATCATTCCAAAAATTATCAAATTCCTTAACGATTCTTTCTCTAAATTTTATTGCATTTGTGTTCCAATAAACTTGATAAGTATTAGGGATAAATAAAGAAAAGACTGAATCTTCATTTAAATTTAAATCATTTAAAAAATTTTTATCATAAAACGCCTTAGACAATGATAAACTATCAGCTTCAATATTTGATGAAATTTTTTTAAATAACTGATTTGGTGTTTGAACGTTATTAAATGTAAGATTAACTGGAATATTATTAGATCTTAAAGAGTTTATGATTTCGTTATTATTATAATCTTTTTCAATTTTAAACCTTCCAGATTTTATGTTTTTAAAATAATCTTTATAGTTAGCTGCTTTAATAAATTTAGACGTATCCTCTAAATAAATACTTAGAGAATCAATTATTTGATCTTTTGATGAATTAGTTGGTATTTTTAAGTAAATATAATCATCATCAAATACTGTATTTTTCTCAAAAAAAACATTGTAAAAATAATATCCCCCTCCAATTCCCAGAGATAGTATCAAAAGAATAATTATAAATTTTATTTTTTTCAAAGCTCTAATATACCAGTAAAGACTTTTTTAACTTTCCCAGATAAATGAATATCAGTGTATTTTGAATTTGATTTATTAAAATCAACTGTCAAAAGCCCTCCTTTTGTATCTAAATTAACTGTTTTACTATTTATTAAAGATAAAATATTTAATGCAAGTGCTGACGCAACTGCACCAGTTCCACAAGAAAGTGTCTCATCCTCAACTCCTCTTTCATATGTTCTAATTTCATATAAATTATCATTTTTTCTAGAAACTAAATTAACATTTACACCATTATCAAATCGATTACTTTTTTGAATATTTCTAGAAATATTTATTAAATCCAAAGAACTTACATCATCTACAAATTTAACCAAATGAGGAGATCCTGTATTAAGAAATAAATAATCATTATATTTTTCATAGCCATTAACGTCAGACATTGAAACTTTTACGTAATCATCATTTATAATGCCGTGATGAATACCATCACATGCAAGAAATTCAGATTTATTATCAATAATATCGTTGCTGTAACAATAATGCATAACACATCTGCCACCATTACCACACATAGTACTTATTTTACCATCTGAATTATAATAAATCATTTCAAAAGGAAATTTATCATTATAATTTATTAGTATAAGTCCGTCTGCACCTATTCCAAATCTTCTATTACAAATTTTTTTTATTTGATTTTCTGAGTCTTTTGGAAAGGTATTTGATAAATTATTTATAATAATAAAATCATTTCCACAACCATGATATTTATCAAAATTTATTTTCATTTTTTTTTAGATATGTAAATATAAGTTATCATGTTAAAAAGAAGTTAAATATTAAAAAAGAAAAAATTAAAAAATTAATTTTATAATAAAAATAATTATGAAGAAGATAAAACTACTATATAATATATTTTTACCATTATGTGTAATTGCTTTATTTTTTGTTATTTATTCAGAGGATGAAGCTAAAGATAATTCTGAGGCCAAAATTTTAAATACTTTTTTGAATTCAGAATCAATTAATAATCAAGGATTTCAAAATCAAAATATTATAATAAAAAATCCTGACTTTACTGTTGCGGCTGAAAAAACTATAAACAGTGTTGTTCATGTAAAAAATACTGCTAATTCTAAAAGTTCAAATAGCCTTTGGGATTTATTTTATGGTAATTCTCAAGATAGGACAACAGTTGGTACTGGTTCTGGAGTTATTGTGTCTAGTGATGGATATATATTAACTAATAATCATGTTATTGAAAATGCAACTGAAATTGAAATTACAACTAATGACAATAAATCATTCAATGCTGAACTTATTGGATCTGATAAAAACTCTGATATAGCAGTTTTAAAAATTAATGGACCAGCAAAATTTCCTTATATAAGATTTGCAGATTCTGATCAAACAAAGATTGGTGAATGGGTTTTAGCTGTAGGAAATCCATTTAATTTAACTTCGACTGTTACCGCCGGAATTATAAGTGCAAAATCAAGAGACTTGAATGATTATGACTCTAAAAATCAATCTTTTATTCAAACAGATGCTGCTGTAAATAGCGGAAATAGCGGAGGCGCTCTTGTTAATATTAGTGGTGACCTTATTGGAATAAATACTGCAATACAAAGTACAAATGCTGGATTTATTGGATATTCTTTTGCAGTTCCTAGTAATATAGCTCGTAAAATTTATGAAGATATACTTGAATTTGGTGATGTTCAAAGGGGTTTATTAGGGGTTACTGGTCAAAGTCTAAACTCGGAAAATTCAAATGAATTAGGAATTAATATTACAGAAGGATTTTATATTAATGATACTGATCCAAATATGGGAGCTCATATTGCAGGAATAAAAAAAGGTGACATTATACAACAAATTGATAATGTCAAAATAAATAAGTTTGCGGATCTTTCAGGATATTTAAATTCGAAAAGACCTGGAGATAATTTAAATGTTAAAATATTTAGAAAAAATAAATCTTTAAATATTAATGTAAGACTAAAGAGGAGTACTTATGTTCAGTTTTATGGTATGCAATTAAAAGATGCTAGTGAAGTTGAACTTCAAGAATTAAATTCAGAAAATGGTGTTAAAGTTGTTATAAACAGAAATGGAACTCTATTTAGAATGGGCATTAGATCTGGTTATGTTTTATCAGAATTAAATAATACAAAAATTTTTAAGACAACTGATTTAAAAAAATTTGAAAGAGAAGATATTTTTCAAATGACTTTTATAGATCTTGATGGAGAAAGAGAAAAGCTTGTATTTGATTAAATAATGAAAATCATTGATATCATAAGTGCAACTCCTGAGCTTTTAAAAAGTCCTTTTTCAGGATCAATAATGAAAAGAGCAATTGACAAAAAAATTGTAAAAATTAATTTTCATGATCTAAAAGATTATTCTAAAATAAAAAAAAAGCAGATTGATGATTATCAATATGGAGGAGGTTCGGGCATGGTTCTAATGATTGAACCAATTGATAATTGTATTAATCATTTGAAAAAGAATAATGATTATTCTGAGGTTATATTTATGACTCCTGATGCAGAAAAATTAACTCAAAAAGTTTCTAATCGTTTATCAATTTCAGGTAATCTAATTATTTTATGTGGTCATTATAAAGGTGTTGATCAAAGAGTAAGAGATAACCTTACAACTATGGAGTTATCTATTGGAGACTTTGTCCTTTCTGGTGGGGAATTACCAGCTGCTGTTTTGTGTGATTCAATAATTAGACTAATTCCAGGTGTACTAAACGATGAAACATCAGCTCTTGAAGATTCATTTCAAGATGGAATAATAGCCCCTCCAGTTTATACTAGACCATCATCCTACAATAATCTTAAAGTACCAAAAGTTTTATTATCAGGAAATAAAGAAAAAATAAATGAATGGAGAGATAAAAAATCTGATGAAAAAACAAAAAAAATGAAATTTTAATTAAATTAAAATAATTTTTTTTTAGATATAAAATATGTAAGTTTGCCACCTCTTGGTTAACCTCTGGCAATTTTCGAATGTTAATCATTATTTAAATTATATAAAATGAAGTCTTTAGTAAAATATGTTCAAGACGAATTTATAACTCAAAATGAATATCCAGAATTCAAGTCTGGAGACACAATTACTGTTTATTACGAAATTAAAGAAGGTGAAAAATCTAGAACGCAGTTTTTTAAAGGAGTTGTTATTCAAATAAAAGGAACAGGAAAAACCAAAACATTTACAGTTAGAAAAATGTCAGGAACTGTTGGAATTGAGAGAATATTCCCTTTTAACCTTCCTACCATAAATAAAATTGAAGTTAATAAAAGAGGTAAAGTAAGAAGATCCAGAATTTATTATTTCAAGGAATTGCGTGGAAAAAAGGCAAGAATCAAAGAAGTTAAAAAATAAGTTTAATGTCAAAAATTAAAGTTAATAATCCTGTTGTTGAGTTAGATGGTGATGAAATGACTAGGATTATATGGGAGTACATAAAACAAAAACTTATCCTTCCTTACATAGACTTAGAAATAAAATATTTTGATCTTGGTATAAAAAATAGAGATTTTACTGACGATCAAGTAACTATTGATGCAGCAAATGCAATAAAAGAATATAATGTTGGTATTAAATGTGCCACTATTACCCCAGATGAACAGCGAGTTAAAGAATACACATTAAAAAAAATGTGGAAATCCCCTAACGGAACTATAAGAAATATTATTGGTGGTACTGTTTTTCGCGAACCTATTATAATGAAAAATATTCCCAGGTATGTTCAAGGTTGGGTAAAACCTATATGTATTGGGAGACATGCATTTGGAGACCAGTATCGTGCTACAGATTTTGTTACTCATGGAAAAGGAAAATTAACTATGACATTCACACCTGAAAATGGTGACGATCCAAAAAGTTGGGAAATTTATAATTTTCAAGAAGATGGAATTGCTATGGGAATGTATAACATTGAATCATCTATTTATGGTTTTGCTAGATCATGTATGAATAGAGCCATTTCAAAAAAATGGCCTCTTTACCTTTCAACAAAGAATACAATCTTAAAGGCTTATGATGGTAGATTTAAGGATATTTTTCATGATGTGTATGAAAATGAGTTTAAAGAGAAGTTTAATGAATTGGGAATAACATATGAACATAGATTAATTGATGATATGGTTGCTGCCGCAATGAAATGGGAAGGTGGTTTTGTTTGGGCTTGTAAGAACTATGATGGGGATGTGCAATCAGATACTGTTGCTCAGGGCTTTGGATCTTTAGGATTAATGACATCAACCTTAGTTACACCAGACGGTAAAACTATGGAAGCAGAAGCGGCTCATGGAACAGTTACAAGACATTTTAGATTACATCAAAAAGGGAAGGAAACTTCTACAAATCCAATTGCATCTATATTTGCATGGACCAGAGGATTAATTCACAGGGCTGAGTTAGATTCTAATAATGAGCTTCTTATTTTCTGTAATCTTTTGGAAAAAGTTTGTATTGAAACTGTTGAATCTGGGAAAATGACAAAAGATCTTGCTTTACTTATTCATGGAAGTAATTTAAAAAGACAACATTATTTAAACACACAGGAATTTTTAGATGCTATTAAGCTAAACCTTGATGCTAAGGTATCTTAATCTAGAATAGTTAAATACAATTTTATTATTTTGCATTTGTGAAAAGGCTTTTTCTCTATATTTTTTTTCTGGTTAATTTAAGTCTGAATGCGCAAAAAAACTATACTTTAAGTGGTTATGTGCTAGATAGTCAAAGCAATGAATTAATAATTGGCTCCAGTGTTATTGTTGAAGGATTAAATATTGGAACAATAACTAATAGTTACGGTTTTTTTTCGATAACTATTGAAGAGGGTAACTATAATATTAGAATTCAAAATTTAGGATTTAAGGATAATACCCAAAATATAAATTTAAATAAGAATTTAATCCTAAATATATTTCTAACTGAAGAAGTGGAATCATTAAATGAAGTCATTGTTGTTGAGAACAGCGAAGATATAGATATTGATTTACCAGTATTAAGTTTAAATATATTATCTGGAAAAACAATTAGGCAAACACCGGTAGTATTTGGTGAGTCTGATATTTTAAAAACTATACAATTATTGCCAGGTGTATCAAGTGCTGGTGAGGGAGCCTCAGGATTTAATGTTAGAGGAGGTGCAGCAGATCAAAATTTAATTTTATTTGATGAAGCAATTATTTACAACTCCTCACACCTTTTTGGACTTTTTTCTGTTTTTAATTCTGATGCGATCAAGGAAGTAAAATTATTTAAAGGTGGTATACCATCATCATATGGGGGAAGATTATCATCTGTATTAGATGTTTATCAAAAAGATGGTAATAATCAAAAAACTTCAATTAATGGAGGAATAGGTGCTATTTCAAGTAGATTTCTGATTGAAGGGCCAATTCAAAAAAATCAAAGTTCTTTTCTTGTTGCATCTAGAGGTACATATGCGCACTTATTTTTAAAATTGACTGATATTGAGAACATAGCATATTTTTATGATATTAATACAAAATCAAATTTTGTTATTGACAATAGAAATAAAATTTTTCTTTCAGGATATTTTGGAAGAGATCTTTTTAAGTTAGATGGAACCTTCATGAACACCTATGGAAACAGTACATTAAATTTTAGATGGAATCATCTTATAAACGATAAAACTTTCTCAAATACTTCTTTAATTTTTAGTGATTATTATTACGGCTTAGAATTAGATTTTGTTGGATTTGATTGGAAATCAGGAATAAAAAACTTGAATCTAAAATTTGATTTGAAAAATTATTATTCAAATGAATTTCAGTTTAATTATGGTTTAAATTTTATATACTATGATTTTAACCCTGGCACAATCGGTCCTTTAACTGCAGATTCAGGATTTAATTTTTCAAAATTAAATAAGAAATTTGCATTTGAAAACTCAACATATTTTGATGTTCTTCATAAAATAAGTAATCGACTTTCAATGAGATATGGTATTAGAATAAATCAATTTTTACGACTCAGGCAAAATGGTCTTCAAAAATATATTGATAATAATCCTTTATTTTACGATATTGATTTAGGAATTTATGATCCTGCTAAACCTTTAGCTAATAATTTTGATAACAACTCATCTGTATTTAAAACATATAATAATATTGAGCCAAGGATTAATATATCTTACTCATTTAATAATCAAAGCATAAAAGCTAGTTATAATAGATTAAATCAATATTTACATTTGATTTCTAACACTAGCTCACCTACTCCATTAGATATTTGGGTTCCGAGTGGTCCATATATTAAACCTCAGAAGCTTGATCAATTTGCTTTTGGATATTTTAAAAGAATGAAAAAATTGAAAATTGAAACTGAAATTTTTTATAAAAAAATTAAAAATAGACTTGACTATATTGATGGAGCTGATTTAGTGGCAAATGATAATATAGAAACAGTTATTCTTGCTGGAAAATCAAGAGCATATGGTATTGAATTTTTATTAAAGAAATCTGATGGAAGACATAAATTTTGGCTTGCATATACTTTGTCAAAATCAGAACAGAAAACTGCTGGAAGAAATTCTTCAGAAAATGGAATAAACATGTCCGAATGGTATAATACACCATATGATAAACCTCATGATATTAGCATTAATTCAGAATATAGAATTAATAAAAAATTGAAAATTGTAGGAAACTTTATTTTTCAAACTGGACAACCCACTAATTATCCTAATTCACAGTATACATACATGAATTTAAATGTTCCAAATTATGGTAAAAGAAATTCACAAAGACTTCCAAATTATCATAGAATGGATGTTAATTTGACATTGAATACTGAAAAGAAAAATAAAAAAGTAGAAAGTTCATGGGTATTTGGAATTTATAATTTGTATAATAGAGATAATGCCTCTTCAATTATATTTAGACGAAATAATGAAACTC
Source organism: Cryomorphaceae bacterium (assembly GCA_003331885.1). Lineage (GTDB taxonomy): Bacteria > Bacteroidota > Bacteroidia > Flavobacteriales > Flavobacteriaceae > Eutrophosalina. Next base: position 9,235 of record QOPZ01000008.1, read on the forward strand.
TTAAAAATGAGGCTGTTCAAATTTCAATTTTTGGTATTGTACCATCAGTAACTTATAATTTTAAATTCTAATGAAAAAAATATTAAGTTTTTTGTTTATTGTTTTAATCTTAGGATGTGAAAAAGTAATCGATTTAGATTTAGAATTTTCAAAAACAGGCTATGTAATTGACGGAAAAATAAATAAACATGTTAATTCTGTTGATGGATTTTGTGAAGTAAATATTAGCAAATCTAGAGCTTATTTTAGCGATAATATTGATTATGTTAATGATGCAATTGTTAAGATTATTGAAAAGGAAAATAATAAAGAATATATATTAGATTTTATTAAAAATGGACAATATAAAACTTTAATACCAAATATTTCAGAAAGTAGTGAATATGAACTTATTGTTTTACATGAATATAATGAGTTTTCATCTTTTGAAAAACTAACTAAATCAAGCTTAATTGATAGTGTTGTTCAAGGTGAGAGAAATTCTTTAAGTGGAGATGAAGTTGAAATTATTACAACTTTTACAGATTTAAACCAAATAGATAATTATTTTCTATTTGAATTTGGCGACAAGGGAAATTTACAACCTGCTAGAGATTTATATATAAATGGTAACAGTTTTTCTTTTTCATATTTTATGGAAAAAACTGAAATACCTGAAACAAATAAATTAAAAGTAAAAATGGAAGGTATTGATTATAATTATTTTAAATATATGCTTCAAATTGTAGTACAAACAAATACACAAAATGGACCATTTTCAACTCCACCAGCTCCTATAAAAGGAAATATTATAAACCTATATGATAATAACTCTACAGTTTTTGGATATTTTAAGGTTTGTGAATTTGATGAATTTATTTTAGAAGACATCATAATTGATTAATTTTAAAATAAATGAAATTTAAAAAAATTACTGAATCAGATTCGAATTATGATAATCTAGAATTAAAATCTACTAAAGATTTAGTAAAAATCATTAATGATGAGGATTTAACTGTTGCTAAATCAGTAAAAAAGATACTACCAATTTTAATAAAACTTATTGATAAAATTTATCTTAAAATGTTAAATGGAGGAAGATTATTTTATGTAGGGGCAGGCACAAGCGGAAGACTAGGAATTCTTGATGCTTCTGAATGTCCTCCAACTTTTGGGGTATCAGATAAATTAGTTATTGGTTTGATAGCAGGTGGAGATAAAGCGATTAGAAAGTCACAAGAATTTGCAGAAGATGATATAAATCAAGGATGGGCTGATCTATTAAAATTTAAAATAAATAATAACGATAGCGTAATTGGAATTGCAGCTTCAGGAACAACACCATATGTTGTTGGTGCAATAGATACATGTAGAAAAAATGGAATTTTAACTGGATGCATTACATGTAATATAAATAGTCCACTTGCATTATGCTCTGAAAATCCTATTGAAGTTATAGTTGGACCAGAAGTGGTCACTGGTAGTTCAAGAATGAAGGCAGGAACAGCTCAGAAACTTATTCTAAATACTATTTCAACTACACTAATGGTTAAATTAGGTAAAGTTAAGGGTAATAAAATGGTTGACATGCAGCTTGCTAATAATAAATTAATAGATCGTGCTGAAAAAATTTTAATGGAAGAATTGAAAATTGATTTAACTAAAGCAAAGGCTTTACTTAAAGAAAATAAAAGCGTTAGAAAATCATTAGAATCACTAAACTAATTCAACAATTGAAACAGTTCAAAAAAACATGGCCTATAAGAGTAGAAAAAGAAATAAAAGCTAATAGTGATGAAATATGGAAAATTATTTCCAAAGAAGGTAATTTAAACCTTGTTCATCCATTTTGTAAAAATAATTATGCCATTTCATGGGGTTCTGAAAACTCAGTGGATGTACTTGAATATCTAAATGGTTTAAAATTTATTAGAGAATTTCAAACATGGAATCCTGGCAAAGGATACAGCTTACTAATCGGAACAAAAAATGGGAAAAAATCTTATGTTGAATGGAAAATAAGATCTAAAAATAAAAAACAATATCTATCAATAACTGTTTACACCCATTATATGATAAAATATCCAAAATTTATTTCATTTTTTCCATATGAATTTATGGTAAAACCAAAACTTAAAAAGTATTTAGAAAGCGTTATAGGAGGTATAAACTATTACCTTACAAAAAATAAAACAGTTCCAAAAAATAATTTTGGAGAACATAACTGGTTTTCTAAAAAATAATTTATTTCTTTTTTAATGTATCGTACATAACAGGAGTTGCCACAAAGACAGAAGAATAGGTTCCTATTAAAACTCCAACAATAAGAGCAAACATAAATCCTCTGATTGATTCACCGCCAAAAACAAAAATAGAAATCAGAACAACAAGAGTTGTAAATGAAGTGTTTAATGTTCTACTCAATGTACTATTAAGAGCGCTATCAACAACTCTTGGTAATTCCCAAGACGTATTAATATTTCTATATTCTCTAATTCTATCAAATACAACAACAGTATCATTTAAAGAATATCCTATAACGGTAAGTACAGCAGCAATAAATGCTTGATTTATTTCCATATTAAAGGGCATAAACGAATATGTTAAAGAAAATATACCTAATACAACTAAAACATCATGAAATACTGCAGATACAGCACCCAAAGAAAACTGCCAGTCTTTAAAACGTAGAAGTATATATAAAAAAACTATAATTAAGGACCCAAATACGGCATAAAATGAGTTTTTCTTAATATCATCCGCAATTGTTGGACCAACCTTAATTGATGACATAACCCCAGCCTGTTTGTTTTCATCCCCATTAACAACAAAATCTTCATAGGCAATATTTTCAGGCATAAACTCATTTAAGTCTGTAAATAAAATATTATTTATTTCATCATCAACATCTGATGAATCAGTATCTACTTTATAATTTGTTGTTATTTTTAGCTGATTATCAGAACCAAAAGTTTTTACTTCAGCATTTCCAAGAACCTGAATTAAATTAGACTGAATTTTTTCTTGAGATACTGGTTGTTCAAATCGAACAATATATGATCGTCCACCAACAAAATCAACACCTTGATTAAGTCCATTTAAAAATAAAGAAGATAGTCCGATTACTATAAATGTTCCTGAAACAACATATGATACTCTCCTTTTTATTAGGAAAGATATGTTAATATTACTTAACCAGTTTTTTGTTAGTAAGGTTGAAAAATCTAATTTATTTGATTTTGAAATATGATTTTCAACAAGTATTCTTGTAATAAAAATTGCAGTAAATAATGAAGTCATAATACCAATTAAAAGCGTTGTAGCAAAGCCTTTAATTGGTCCAGTTCCAAAAACAAATAGAACAAGCGCAGTTACACCTGTAGTTATATTAGCATCTAAAATAGATGATAATGCATTACTAAAACCATCAGATACAGCTTGTTTTAAACCCTTTTCTCTTCTAAGTTCTTCTCTTATCCTTTCAAAAATAAGAACATTTGCATCCACGGACATACCAATGGTTAATACTATACCAGCAATACCTGGAAGAGTTAAAACTGCCCCTAAGCCAGATAAAAAACCAAAAATCAATACAATATTTAAAACCAGTGCAGAATCAGCAAAAAGACCAGCTCTTCCATAGTAGAAATACATCCAAATCAAAACAAGAACAAGTGCAATTAAAAAAGAATTAATTCCTTTTTCAATTGATTCTTTTCCTAGAGAAGGGCCAATAATTTCAGACTGAATAATATCTGCAGATGCAGGTAATTTACCAGCTCTTAATACGTTTGCTAAATCAATAGCATCATTTAATGAAAAGTCACCCGTAATTTCAGACCTTCCTCCTGAAATTGGGCCAGTAGTTACACCAGGTGCAGAGTAAACAGTTTCATCAAGTACTATTGCTATATTATATGAGTTTTTGTAAGCATCACCGGTTAAATCTTCCCATAATTTAGCTCCTCTTCCATTCATCTGCATATTAACCGCAGGATTACCAACTTGATCATATCCCTGAGAAGCATCAACAACAACACCACCACCTAATGGGGGAATATTATTTCTATTTGCTTTTATTATATATAGATCAACGATTTTAGTTTCTGGATCAGGAATTCCCCAAAGAAATTTTGTAAATCTTTTATTTGCGGGTATTAACTGTCTAACTTTTGGATTATTTAAATAGGAATCTACAGTCGGAACATCTTTTTCATAAAATTGAGCTAGTACAGGACCTCCTTGAAAACCAGTACCAATAATAAGATCTAATAATGGATTTTTTTCCATGGTTAGAGAATCTGCCTTAACCTCAACATCTGCTAATAAATCTTCTATTTCGCTTGTTTGTTTATCCTGACTTTTTTCCAAGTCTTCTTCTTGCTCAACTAAATCTTTAATAACTTGATTTGCCTGACTTAAAAATGTGAAAAATTCTTGATTTTTTTCTGTTGTCCAAAATTCAAGTTGAGCAGTACTTTGTAGTAATTTTTTTACTCTTTCAACATCCTTAGCACCAGGTAATTCTACCAAAATTCTTCCTGAATTACCTAATCTTTGGATATTAGGTTGAGTAACGCCAAACTTGTCGATTCTCTTCCTTAAAACTTCAAAAGCAGAAGTAATTGATTCATCAATTTTTGTTCTTAAAATTGGTTTGACTTGATCGTTTGACATTTGAAAGTTAATCTCATCGCTTAAAGTTCTATTGGCAAAAATATCAGGGGAAGCAAGGTTACCAGATAAGTTTTCTTCAAAAGCAATAAAGAATGATTCTAGGTATGTATCATTTGAGCTTTTTTGTAATTCATCAGCCTTATCAAGAGATTGATTAAACAATGGATCATTACTATTTTCAGCGAGACCTTTTAAAATATCTTTAACTGAAATTTGAAGAATAACATTTATGCCGCCCTTTAAATCTAAACCTTTGTTAAGTTCTTTTTCTTTTGCATCCTTATATGATGTTATTCCAAAAACTCTAATATTTGCAACTGAATCTAAATAAGCTCTTTGCATTTGATCTCTTTTTATAGAGAAATCTTTTTCGGATTCTGAAATAGAACTAATCGAATAATTTAATGCATCTTGTTCAATTTTACTTACGACATATGTATAAGATATTTGGAGCAAACTAATAACAGTAAACAAAATGGCAGTAAACTTAACTAGACTATTTTTATGCATATTTTAATTTTATGGCAAGCAAATATATGATTTACAAATTCACCAAGCAAGTTATAGTATTTATTGTTTTAGGTGTGGTCAGACAGTGTTGAGTTCATAGATCTAACAGCATCAGCTGATTGATTAAATTTATTCATTTCATCATTGTTTAAATCTAGTTCTATAATTTCTTCAACACCATTTTTTCCAATAATACATGGTACTCCAATACATAAATCATTTTGATTGTATTCTCCATTTAATAATATAGAACATGGAATTGTTTTTCTTTTATCATTTAAAATACAATCTACAAGGTATGCAATCGATGAACCAGGCGCATACCATGCTGAAGTACCTAAAAGTTTTGTAAGAGTTGCGCCTCCAACCATTGTTGATTTAACAATATTTTCAATCTCTTCTGGAGATGATATTTTTGAAAGTGGTTCATTATTACATTTAGCAAATCTATGAAGTGGAATCATAGTTGTATCCCCATGACCACCAATAACCATTGCATCAATATCTTTTTGTAGTTTTTTCGAAGAAAGTGAAATATAAGTTTTAAATCTTGAGCTATCTAGTGCTCCACCCATGCCAATAACTCTTTTGGAGTCCAGTCCAGTTGATTTTAGGGCTAAATAAGTCATAGTATCCATAGGATTTGATACCATAACAATTATTGGATTTGAAGAATACTTTAAAATATTACTTGTTACATCTTTTACAATATTTGCATTAATACCAATTAATTCTTCTCTAGTCATTCCTGGTTTTCTAGGAATACCGGATGTAATTACAACTACGTCACTATCTTTTGTCAATGAATAGTCTCCTGTTGTTCCTATAATTTGTGAATCAAAACCCTTTGTTGATGAAGTTTGCATTAGGTCAAGAGCCTTTCCCTCAGCAAAACCTTCTTTTATATCTAATAAGACAATATTACTTGCAATAGCTTTTGAAGCAATAACATCTGCGGCAGTAGCTCCTACATTTCCTGCACCTACTATGGTAACTTTCATTTTTAAATTAATTAAGCATCAATATTAGCATATGTTGCATTTCTTTCAATAAAGTCTCTTCTTGGTGGAACTTCATCTCCCATTAACATTGTAAACACCCTGTCAGCCTCAACGGGTGTATCAATTGTAACTTTTCTAAATGTTCTTGATTCAGGATTCATAGTTGTTTCCCATAATTGAATTGCATTCATTTCACCTAAACCTTTATATCTTTGAACCGAGCTACCTGTTCCAAAATCATCTAATAACTTATCTCTAGCTTCATCAGACCATGCGTACTCTTTCTTTGAAGCTTTTTTGACCATGTATAAGGGGGGGGTTGCTATGTAAATATGACCATTTTCAATTAATTCTTTCATGTATCTAAAGAAAAATGTAAGAATAAGAGTAGAAATGTGACTACCATCAACATCAGCATCACACATAATTACAATCTTATGATATCTTAATTTTTCTAAATTTAAGGCCTTACTATCTTCTTCCGTACCCACAGTAACTCCTAAAGCAGTGTAAATATTAATTATTTCTTGGTTTTCAAAAACTTTATGTTGCATTGCTTTTTCAACATTCAGAATTTTACCTCTAAGCGGTAATATAGCTTGGAAATTTCTATCTCTCCCTTGCTTAGCAGTTCCTCCTGCAGAATCACCCTCAACTAAAAAAATCTCACACAAAGAGGGGTCTTGTTCAGAACAATCTGAAAGTTTACCAGGAAGTCCACCTCCACCCATTACAGTCTTTCTTTGAACCATTTCTCTTGCTTTTCTGGCTGCATGTCTAGCTTGAGCAGCTAAAACGACCTTGTCAACAATAATTTTAGCTTCATTTGGATGTTCTTCAAGATAGTTTTGAAGCATTTCAGAAACAGCCTGAGATACAGCTGAAGAAACTTCTTTGTTACCAAGTTTAGTTTTTGTCTGGCCCTCAAACTGAGGTTCAGCGACTTTAACCGATATAATTGCTGTTAAACCTTCCCTAAAATCATCTCCAGAAATTTCAAATTTTATTTTATCTAAAAGACCTGATGAATCTGCATATTTTTTTAAGGTTGATGTAAGACCTCTTCTAAAACCTGATAGATGGGTGCCACCTTCATGGGTATTTATATTATTTACATAAGAATGAATATTTTCATTGTAAGATGAATTATAAACCATAGCAATCTCAACTGGAACATTGTTCTTTTCTCCTTCAATTGAAATTACTTCGGGGATTAATGGCTCTCTGTTTTCATCAAGAAATGAAATAAATTCTTTTAGACCATGTTCAGAATAAAAACTTTCTGTAACATATTCACCTTCAACTTTTTTTCTTTTGTCAGTTAAAGAAACTCGTATCCCTTTATTTAAAAAAGACAACTCTCTCATTCTATTAGCAAGAGTTTCATAGTTATACTTTTCAACATCTTTGAAAATAGATAGATCTGGTTTAAATGTTACTAGTGTTCCAGTTTTGTCGGCTTTACCAGTTTCTTTGACAGGATACATAGCTTTTCCTCTTTCATATTCTTGTTGCCACGTTTTTCCATCTCTGTATACAACTGCGGTAAGGTGGTCGGAAAGTGCATTTACTACTGAAACACCAACTCCATGTAATCCACCAGAAACTTTATAAGAATCTTTATCAAATTTACCACCAGCACCAATTTTTGTCATTACAACCTCTAGGGCAGATACGCCTTCCTTTTGATGAATTCCAACTGGAATACCTCTACCATCATCTTCAACTGAAATTGAATCATCTTCATTTATGATTACATCAATTTTATTACAATGACCAGCCATCGCTTCATCGATTGAATTATCTACAACTTCGTATACTAAATGATGTAATCCCCTTACTCCTACATCTCCAATATACATTGAGGGTCTTTTTCTTACATGTTCCATGCCTTCTAAGGCCTGAATACTATCAGCAGAATAGTTTTGATTTTTATCTGTTGTCATAGTGTTTTTGGAATAGTTTTGTGTTCAAAAACAAATATACTTCAAATTCAAGTTAAATTGACTTTTTTACAGATGTCTATATGAGGAAGTTATTAACAATTTATTGATAAAAAATCAATAAGAATCATTATGAACATTCAGTATTGATCTTCCTGATGGATCGTTTAAATTTTTAAAAGATTTATCCCACTCAATTGCAATTGGTGTACTACATGCAACAGATGGAACAGATGGGACTGTTTTTGCAGCAGTTTTTGATGGAAAGTGTTCTTGGAAAATAGATCTGTAATAATACTCCTCTTTATTTTGAGGTGTTTGGAAAGGAAATTTATTTTTAGCATTAGCAAAATCATGATCAGAAACCTCTTTTTCAACCAAATCCTTTAAACTATCTATCCAACTGTAGCCAACACCATCACTAAACTGTTCTTTTTGTCTCCATGCCACTTCCTTAGGTAAATAAGATTCAAAAGCTTGTCTTAAAACCCACTTTTCCATTCTATCTTTTGTAATCATTTTATCATTTGGATTAAGCTGCATTGCAACATCAATAAAATCTTTATCCAAAAAAGGAACCCTACCTTCAATTCCCCATGCTGCAAGTGATTTATTTGCTCTTAAACAATCATACTGATAAAGTTTATCTATTTTTCTTACTGTTTCTTTATGAAATTCTTCTGAATTTGGTGCTTTATGAAAATATAGGTATCCACCAAATATTTCATCCGCACCTTCACCCGACAAAACCATTTTTATTCCCATGGATTTAATAACTCTAGCCATTAAATACATTGGAGTTGAGGCTCTAACTGTTGTAACATCATAAGTTTCAATATGATAAATTACATCTCTAATTGCATCTAACCCTTCTTGAATTGTAAAATTAATTTCGTGATGAATGGAACCAATTTTATCTGCTACTAATCTTGCAGCTTTAAGGTCAGGAGAACCAGTTAAACCAACAGAAAATGAATGAAGCTGAGGATACCATGCTTCTTCCTCATCACCTGTTTCAATCCTATTTTTTGAGAACTTTTTTGCAAGAGCAGAAGTTATAGAAGAGTCTAAACCACCAGAAAGTAATACGCCATAAGGAACATCACTCATTAACTGACGATGAACTGCATCTTCTAAAGATTTTTTTAAAATATCAATACTTGTATTATTGTTTTTTACATTTTTAAAATCCATCCAATCTCTTTCATACCATTTTGTCAACTTTAAATCTTTACTTGATAAAAAATGACCAGGAGGAAAAATTTCAATTTTATTACATTTCCCTTCAAGGGCTTTAAGTTCTGAAGCAATGTATAGTGTATCATCGTTATCCCATCCCATGTATAAAGGAATTATACCAATATGATCCCTTGCAATTAAAAACTCATTTTCTAACTTATCATAAATGACAAAACCAAAAATACCGTTTAAATCATCAATAAATTTTTCTCTTTTCTTATCAAAAAGAGCAATTATCACTTCACAATCAGACTTTGTTAAAAAATTATAATTATTACCTATATCATCTCTTAATTCATTATGATTATAAATTTCTCCGTTTGCTGCTAAAACATATCTTCCATCAGAACTAAATAATGGTTGTTTACCAGATTTTGGATCAACAATAGCTAATCTCTCATGAGCAAGAATTACATTATCATCAGAGTAAATTCCATTCCAGTCCGGACCTCGATGACGAAGTTTCTTAGACATTTCTAAAACATCAGATCTAAGTCTATTAGATTTTTGTTTAATATTTAAAGCACAAACAATACCGCACATAATTACTTGGCAAATATGAATAATAAATTTGAATTAATATTGGATTATTTTTACATATCACATAATTTTTAAGATTTGTTAAAAAACTTAAAAAAATTAAAATGAATTAATAACTTTAGAATGATTTATTAATGAAGTCTGAAATAATTATTTACGAAAAGGTTTCCCTAAAAATTGGTGAAAATAATTTTTTAGAAAACTTAAGTTTTTCTTTACAACCTGGTGAATTTAGCTATCTTATAGGAAAGACTGGAAGTGGGAAAAGTAGTATACTTAGATCTATTTACTGTGATGTTCCAATTCAATCTGGAAATTGTATTATAGATGGAGTTTGTATTAATAATATAAAAAAAAGTAAGGTACCTCTTTTAAGAAGAAAAATTGGAATTATTTTTCAGGACTTTAAGCTGCTTTCAGACAGAACAGTTTTTAAAAACCTAGAATTTGTTTTAAAGGCAACCGAATGGAATGATAAATCAAAAATAAATGAGAGAATTGATGAGGTTTTGGATCAAGTTAAAATGAATGATTTTAAAAATAGATTCCCATATCAACTTTCCGGTGGTGAACAACAAAGGATATCAATAGCTAGAGCTATTTTAAATAATCCTAATTTAATCTTAGCCGATGAACCAACAGGGAACCTTGATCCAGCTACAAGCAGTGAAATAATGGAGTTAATATTAGATATAAACAGTAAAGGAAGTACTATTTTGATGGCTACTCATGATTATAATGTGATATCTACATATCCAAAAAAAACTCTAAGGGTTGAAAATGGCAAGTTATTTGAATTGTCAAAAAAGACATAATATTTACATAAATTTATCCAATGATTCAGTTTGAAAAGTTTTTTGATAGAAAAAATTCATTTTTACTTATTGCTGGTCCTTGTGCAATTGAAGATGAAAATATTGCTTATGAAATAGCTAATAAAATATATGAAATAACTGAAAAGCTTAAAATAAACTTTGTTTTTAAGGGTAGTTTTAAAAAAGCGAACAGAAGTAGAATTGATAGTTTTACTGGAATTGGTGATGAAAAAGCTTTAAAAATATTAAGTAAAATTGGAAAAGAGTTTTCAATTCCAACTACTACAGATATTCATGAGGTAAAAGATGCAAGTTTAGCAGCAAATTATGTTGATATTCTTCAAATTCCAGCATTTTTAGCAAGACAAACTGATTTAATTGTAGCAGCTGCAAAAACATCAAAAATTGTAAATATTAAAAAGGGACAGTTTATGAACGCATCATCTATGAAGTTTGCTGTAGAAAAAGTAAAAAATTCAGGAAATAATAAAATAATGGTTACTGAAAGGGGTAATACGTTTGGGTATCAAGATTTAGTTGTTGATTTTAGAGGAATTCCAAAAATGAAAGAGTTTTCACCTGTTATTTTAGACGTAACTCATTCTCTTCAACAACCAAACCAATCTGAAGGAGTTACAGGTGGTAATCCTGAACTAATTGAAACAATTGCAAAGGCAGGTATTGCTGCAGGGGTTGATGGATTGTTTATTGAAACACATCCTTCGCCATCAAATGCTAAAAGTGATGGGAAAAATATGCTTGATTTAAATAAACTTGAAAATTTACTTATCAATCTATTAAAGATAAAATCAGCTATTTCATAGTATTTATTATTTTTGTCATCCGTTTGTTCATTGAAATTTTGGGGTCGACTGGATTTGACAGCGATTTAGTAGTATTGGTAAGCAAATCGAGCGATTAGTTATAGCTCGTTAATATCAGCTAAAACTTTTAAATGGCGAAAATAAATACGCTCTTGCTGCTTAAGACTGAATTATAGTAAGTCTAAGCCTCGTCCTACAAGGTAGGAAAGCGAGATGTCTCAAAATTATTTTTGTTAGCAATAATTTTATATGAGACACCATAATGTTAACATAGAACAACTAAGGCTTCATTAGCTGTTCGAAATTTAGAAGCTAAGTAATGTTTGTGTAGTTTTCAGCTAGAACATTATCGAAAATTAAGTGAAAACTAAGTTTGTAGAAAGCTTTTATTTCAGTCGTTTGGACGAGGGTTCGAATCCCTCCGACTCCACCAAAAATAAACCCCAGAAAATATCTGGGGTTTTTTATTTAATTATCAATAGTTACTTAATTTTTAAATTAAATTAAATTTTAACTGTATTTTTTGAATTTAAAAAAATACATTACATAAATTTGTAATTGAAAAAATAATTTCCCTAGAAACAAGTGAACTATGAAAGAATTTCAAACTAAAAATAATTCAGAATTATCTAAAAATGGAGAATGTCCTTTTATGCATGGAAGTTCTACTAAACCTGAAACTTCACCTGTAAAATGGTGGCCTAAAAGACTTAATCTAGATATACTGCATCAACATGATCAAAAGTCCAATCCGTATTCAAATGATTTTGATTATCGTGAGGTTGTGAAAACTCTAGATTTCAAAGGTCTTGAAAATGACATGCTTGAGCTTATGACTACTCCCCAAGATTGGTGGCCTGCAGATTGGGGTCATTATGGTGGGTTAATGATTAGAATGGCTTGGCATGCAGCTGGGACATACAGAGTCGCTGATGGACGTGGGGGTGCTGGAACGGGAAATCTAAGATTTGCTCCCTTAAATTCATGGCCAGATAATGGAAATTTAGATAAAGCTAGGAGATTATTATGGCCAGTTAAAAAGAAATATGGAAATAAAATTAGTTGGGCCGATCTATTCATTTTAGCAGGTAATATTGCATACGAAAGCATGGGATTTCAAACTTATGGATTTTCATATGGAAGAGCTGACATATGGCAGCCGGAAATTGATATTTATTGGGGTCCAGAAGAAGAAATTATGGCTCCTAGTGAAAATAGATATTCCAACTTGGATGATCCTTCAACATTAGAGACACCACTTGGTGCAACTCATATGGGTTTAATTTATGTTAATCCAGAGGGAGTAAATGGTAAACCAGATCCATTAAAAACAGCTCTTCAGGTTAGAGAAACTTTTAAAAGAATGGCAATGAACGACGAGGAAACAGCAGCGCTTACGGCTGGCGGTCACACTGTTGGTAAAGCTCATGGTAATGGAGATGCATCAAAACTAGGAGCTGAGCCAGAAGCTGCTGAAATTAAAGATCAAGGTTTTGGATGGATAAATCCAACTTTAAAAAGTAAAGGTACTATAACTAGTGGATTAGAGGGCGCGTGGACTACTAATCCAACAAAATGGGATAATGGATATTTTGAAATGCTATTTAATCATGAATGGGAATTGAAAAAAAGTCCAGCTGGTGCATGGCAATGGGAACCAATAAACATTAAAGAAGAAGATAAACCTGTAGATGCAATGAATCCGAATAAAAGGAAAAACCCAATAATGACAGATGCTGATATGGCAATGAAAATGGATCCAATTTATAAGGAGATTTGTTTAAAATTCAAGAGTGATCCTGATTATTTTTCAAAAACATTTGCTAAAGCGTGGTTTAAATTAACTCATAGGGATATGGGACCAAAAGTGAGATATATTGGGCCTGATGTACCAAGTGAAGATTTAATTTGGCAAGATCCAATTCCATCAGGATCCAAAAACTATAATGAAGATGATGTAAAAGATAAAATATCTAAATCTGGCTTATCAATATCTGACAGGGTCGTAATTGCATGGGACAGTGCAAAAACATTTAGAAATTCTGATTTAAGAGGGGGTGCAAATGGAGCAAGATTATCATTATCTCCTCAAAAAGAATGGAAAGCTAATGAACCTGGTCGTTTATCTAATACACTTAGTGTATTAAAAACAATTTCTTCTGAATTTGACATTAGTTTATCTGATACAATAGTTTTAGCTGGAAACACAGCTATTGAAGAAGCTTCTAAATCTTCAGGATATGAAATTAAAATTCCTTTTAACAAAGGAAGAGGTGATGCTACACAGGAAATGACTGATGTTGCATCATTCTCAAATCTTGAACCAAAGGCTGATGCATTTAGAAATTGGTCAGACGATAATATATCTTCAAGTCCTGAGGAAGTTATGGTTGATCAAGCACAGTTATTAGGTCTTTCAGCACCAGAAATGACTGTACTTATTGGAGGAATGAGGGTTTTAGGAACTAATCATGAAAATAATAAGGATGGTGTATTTACTGAAAATGAAGGAGTTTTAACCAATGATTTTTTTGTTAATCTAACTGATATGAATAATAGCTGGGATATTGTTGGGAAAAATAAATATGAGATAAAAGACAGAAATAGTCAAAAACTTAAATGGACTGCTTCATCTGTTGATTTGGTTTTTGGATCCAATTCAATTTTAAGATCCTATGCTGAGTTATACGCTCAAGATGACAACAAAGAAAAGTTTGTCAATGATTTTGTTAAGGTTTGGAATAAATTAATGAATGCTGATTTATTTTAAATTAAAATCTAAATTTCTTTTTGAAAGATTTTCTAGATTTTTTTTTTGAAAAAGCTTTAATTTTTTTTGACCTTGATTTTCTATTTTGACGATTCACCCCAATTTTGGGTGGTTCTGTAGAAGCATTTAGGTCTGGTTCAAAACCTTTTATTATCTCTTTATCAAGTTTTTTCTTTATTAACTGTTCAATTGAAATTAAATAAGAAGTCTCTTCAGCGCATACAAGTGAAATAGCAATACCATTAGCACCAGCTCTTCCTGTTCGGCCAATACGATGAATATAATCTTGAGGAATATTTGGGAGTTCAAAGTTTACAACATTAGGTAATAATGGAATATCTAAACCACGAGCAGCAATATCAGTAGCAACTAAGACTCTAATTTCATTTTTTTTAAATGATAATAATGCTTTTTTCCTGGCAGATTGACTTTTATTTCCATGTATAGCAAGTGAAGGAATTCTTGCATTAATAAGTTTTTCACAAAGTTTATTCGCACCATGCTTTGTTCTAGTGAAAATTAAAACCTGTCTCCAATTTCCATCAGAAATTAATTTAATTAAAAGTTTAGTTTTATTCTCTTTAGAAACTCTAAAAACTTTTTGTGAAATTGCTTCAACCATTGAGTTTTCAGGGCTAGCATTAATAAGTTTAGGATACTTTAATATTGTATGAGCTAGTTTCTTGATATCTTTTGAAAATGTAGCTGAAAACATTAAGTTTTGACGTTTTGATGGAATTAAAGAGATAATTTTATCAATATCTCTTTTAAAACCCATATCCAACATTCTGTCTGCCTCATCAAGAACAAAAATCTCAACTTTAGAAAGAGACAAATGACGTTGACTCTCTAGATCAATTAATCTGCCTGGCGTTGATACTAAAACATCAATTCCAGAGCGAAGTTTTTTTACTTGTGGTTTTTGGTTTACGCCTCCATAAATAACTGTCGTTTCAAAATCTAAAAACTCACTGTATTCTTTAATATTGGAATAAACTTGATCTGCAAGTTCCCTAGTTGGGGTTAAAACTAGTGCTCTTATTGAACGATGACGTTTATTTGAAATTTGATTTAATTTTTGAAGCATTGGTAAAGTAAAAGCCGCTGTCTTACCAGTTCCTGTTTGTGCAGAAGCTAATACATCATGACCTTCAATTATAATTGGTATGGTTCTAAGTTGAATGGGAGATGGAGAATTATAGCCTTGTTTTTTAACTGATTTCAATAAAGGGCTTATAAGACCTAAAGATTCAAATGTCATTTATTTTTTTTAGAAAAAATGACATTATTATATTTTTTGTGTCATTTAAATCAAATGCGAAGATACATCTTAATTTTTAACAAAAAGTTTGAATTAATCTAAGTAATTTGGTGATGTGCTTTTGTCTTTAAGTGCTTTTTTAAGTTCATCAACAGCTTTTTTAGGATTTAAATTTGAATCATATATATACTTAAATTCATGGTCAGAAATTTGATTTTTATCATAAACTCCCCAGGTGTTAAAAGTTACAACTCCATTGTTTCTTTTTGATATTAAAGTTTTAATGATATTAGCATATCCATGTGCCTGTCTATTATAATTAGTGCTTGTTGGGGAACTACCAACCAATCTGTAGTCAATTTCTGTTACATGAAAATCCAAATCATTTTGATGAGCCCAATCAATAATAGATCCTAAATAATTTAATTTCTCTTGATTTAAAGCCAAAACAATATTATCTCTTAAATGACCTTGCCATCCAAGACCATCAATTCTGAGCCCCTTGTTTTTTAAATACAGAATAGTTTCTTTTACTTTATCCCACATCTGAGGCTGCATCCCGGCATGTTGATTAAAAACTAAACTAACATTTGGTGCATATTGATTCGCAATTTCAAATGCTCTAATTATGTAAAGGGGAATCCCATCACTGTTTTCACCAATTTGAGTCCATGGATTTTCCCATAAATTAGTGCCATCTTTTCTGTCTGTCCAATCCCCATTAGATCCTATTGTCTCATTTACAACATCCATCCATTTAATATTACTTTCATTATTAATTTTTTTGCACAGCTCAATCATAAATTCCTCATAAATTTGAGTAAGTTCTTCCACTGTTCTACTATCTTCTTTTGCCCATGTTGATGATTGTGGTCCTATTGGCCCATGGGCACGTATTTCTATGTTTTTACTATTTGCAAAATCTATAAATGCATCTACTCTGTCCCAATTCCAAACACCAGGCTCTGGATGAACTATTGATTGTTTGAATGAGTTTTCTGGTGTTGTATAATTAAACTCTTCTAAAAAAAGTTCTTCAACATTAGAATTTAATTGATGATAATTTAATGTTGCACCAAACTTAAAAGAATTTGAATCATAATTATCAGTAACAATCTTTTTAAAAGTTTCAGTTGTTGGTTCTGGATCTGGATCTGGATCTGGATCAGGGACAATAATTTCTGGATCGTTACCACCACTTGAACATGATATAATTAAAAATGCTAAAAATAAAAGCTTCTTCATATTTAAAAATTTAGACTTGGGAATTTTTTAATAAGTTTAAATTACATAAAATTGTAGTATGAAACAAAACACCTTATACCTAATATTCTCAGTTGTGGCTTTTAGTATATCATATTTTATTGCCACATTAACAAAATTAGAATTAGTTGAAAATGCAATACTACTTGCCTTTTTAATCCATTGGGTACTTTTTATTCCAGCATATTTATTAAAAACTGAAAAGTTTTTTGATTTATCAGGTAGTATAACTTATATATCTGTTATATCTTATGTTCTTTTATTTAATACAAATACTGAAATTAGAATCGGAAGTGTTCTTCTTGCTCTATTTATTATTATGTGGGCAATTAGACTTGGAAGTTTTTTATTTTTTAGAATAAAAAAAGCTGGTGAGGATAAAAGATTTAGAGAAATAAAAACATCATTTTTTAGGTTTTTTATGGTTTGGACTATTTCTGGGATGTGGGTTTCATTATGCTCAATGTGTGCTTTAACTGCAATATCAAGCGCAAATGGAGTACATATGAATCCTCTTTTTTATATTGGATCAATTATTTTCCTTTTTGGTTTTATTTTAGAAATTGTTGCAGATAACCAAAAAACAAAGTTTAGAAAAGATCCAAAAAACAAAGATAAATTTATCAATACTGGACTGTGGGCTCGTTCTCAACATCCAAATTATGTTGGTGAAATAACTCTTTGGGGTGGTATTGCAATTATTTCATGTTCTTCGCTGGTTGGATGGCAATATATAAGTTTAATCTCTCCAATTTTCACTTATATTTTATTAGTTTACATTAGTGGAGTACCGCAACTCAAAGATAGTGGTCAAAAAAAATGGGGACATCTTGATAGCTATAAAGAATATTTAAAAAACACTCCTACTCTTATTTAAAATGAAAACAGCTCTTTTGATTTTATTAGTAGTTTGGGGGATACCAAGTACATTTTTTCGAAGTAGGTTCAGAAAAATAGTATATCAAACAGATGATTGGAAAATAAATATAAAACCATTATTTATTAAAGAAATAAGAGGCATTTTAAGTAACATATATCCAGAAAATAAAGAATATATAAGGGCTAGAAATAATTACAGAGCATATCTTGTTGTATACTTAATAATATTTGTAATTTATTATTTCTATAAATAAATTTTGATCGGATCTTTATTGGATTTTGAATGATAAAATTCAAAATTATATTCCTTTTTATTTACAACAATTTTACCTTGATATTTACCATAAAAACCATTGAAATTGAATGTATTTGAATTAATATTTTGATTGATTTTTGTAGTCCATTTTTCATTTACTAGGTATTTTAATGTATTGAAAGCTTTTTTTGGTTTTAAATCTTTAAATAATAATCCACCAGCATGACCTCTCCATGCATTTTGGTCTGTCATATTCCAAAAAGTAATTGAAGTAACACTTGGATGACTAAAAGCTAAGGTGTAAAAGTCTTTTAAATAATTTGCTTGGTATTCTTCATATTCTGGTTTGCTTTCCAAATCAAGTTCTCCGCCCTTAGAAATTACCTCATCTCTTTTTGCTAGAAAAACTTGGTGATCTTTCCAATTTTTAAATCTTTCAGAGCTAGTTACGGTAATCTCAGTGAATTGAATATTTTTACCTAAAACAGCATAATCTTCTATCTGATTCCAAAGTTTTTCTTCTGACATTACGTTATCATTAGACTGCATATGTGCTTGCATTCCAATGGAACTATAGTTTAAATTCTTTTCAATGAAAAACTCATTTATTTTGAAAAATTCAGGATCTTTCGCATGATAGTGATTATTTGAATAGTTTTTATTTGGATTTACACTATTAACAAATTCATAAATTTCTACCATAGCTGGGTATATCCCTCCTTTTTGTTTAATCCACTCTGTGATTGAACTGGGTGGGATATGAGGTTTAAATGGTCCGATTGGCTCGTTATAAACATCCCAATCATTTATTTGTGGATATGATTCAATTAGTCTTTTCATATGAGCTTTTATAATACCGTCTAACTCATCAATATTTTTGTAATTTCTTACCCAATTAGGCATAGCTTCATGCCACATTAATGGGTGTCCTTTAACTCTTACATCATTTTTTTTAGTCCATTCTAATATTCCTTTATAGTAGTTCTTCATAAACTTGGAATTACTTCTCTCATCTGTAAGCTGCCAATACATACCAATTGTTGCGTAATTAAATACCTCTTTAAATCTTTCTAAATATAGATCACCATAATCCTGACCCCAAAACCTTCTAAGCTGAGTAAAAGAAACTCCAAATTTGAAATCATGATTTTTTAATTTTAAATCAATATTAGAGTTTGATTTATTATTGATAATTTGATTTGAAACAAATTCTAATACTACATTCCCTTTTCTATTTTTTTCAATTCTTTCATCTGCTCCATCTAATTTCCATGGTATATGTTTACTTGGATCTTGTGATAAAATAGTAAATGGTAATAAAAGCAGAATTATAAATTTAGTTTTCATATTATTATTAATAATGAGTTATCATATAGTCATTTGATTTTAGCTTACCAACAAAAGAATCATCAACAGTTTTCCATTTTGAATTTTCATCTAAACGATGTAAGGTTGGTTTTATTAATGGCATTTTTCCAACACCTACAAAATCATTTTGATCAGCCATCCAATCATCTAGTTTTACCAAAAGAGCATTCTTAATATCCATGTATTCTTTATTTTTAGCTAAATTATTTTTTTCATAAGGATCCTTTTCTAAATTATATAATTCTTCAAAAGGAATCCTTTTGAATTTTTTTGCTCCAATTTCAATGAAATGATTAATTGCATTATTCTTTGTTAAGTTTTCACTGTAAACTTCATAAGAATTATAGTTTCTAATCAACTTAAATTTCCCATTGCTAACCATACGAGATGGGAAAACGAAAGTTGACTGTACGTTTTGTCTTGTTGCAACACCATATATATATTCATTTACTTCATTTTTTTTATTTTCTAAAATTGGAAGAAAACTTTTTCCATCAAAATCATAAATGGTTCCTCCTGCAATTTCAACCAAAGTAGGAAGTACGTCAACAATAGTTAATAATGAATTAGATTTAGAACCAGATTTTATTTTGTCAGGCCATCTCATTATAAGTGGGATCTTTATTCCTTTCTGATAAAGTGAATACTTACCAGAATATCCATGATCAGCTGCATATATAAATACTGAATTATCTGTCATACCATTCTTTTCAACAATATTTAAAATATTAGAAAGTTGATTGTCATCATTTTTTATAAACTCATAATACCCCGTTTTTTTTGGATTGATATTGAAATCATATGGATGTTTTTTTATGTCGGAAACTTTATATTGAGATTTTGAAGGATGAGGTCCATGGGGATAATCTGATGCTAAAATTAAACAAAATGGTCTGTTAACATTCCTCAAATATTTATCAATTTTTTTTAGGTCTAATTTTTTATTTTCTACTTTTTGAATAAATAAATCCCAATCAAAAATATTTGATGGTCCAACATGACCTTTTCCTGCTAAAACAACTTCATATCCAATTTCTTTTAAACGTTGAACAACAGTCAGTGTATTGCTTCTTACATGAGTGTGATTAGTGTAACTACCATTTTTTAAAGGGTATAGACCCGTATATAATTGTGATCTACTTGGTGCACAAATAGCTTGTCCTGTATGAAAGTTAGTAAATGTAATACCTTCTTTAGCTAATTTATTAACACCAATGGATTGAACATTTTCATTTCCAAAAATATTATAGTCTAAAAAGTCTTGATCATCAGATAAATAAATAATAAAATTTGGCTTATCATTTTTTAAACTTTTATCTTTTGAAAAAAATGTTAGAGTAAATAATATTAATATAATTTTTATAAAATAATACACATTTAATATTTAATCAAATCTAAAAAAAGTATCATTATTAATTAAGTAATTTTGATATTAATACTTACTTTTATCCACATTATGTCTAGGTTTTAAATCATAAGTTGCAACCTTAGGTGATTCACACATTATTCTTTTTTCATTA
>QOPZ01000009.1 GCA_003331885.1 Cryomorphaceae bacterium
CTCCTGCTGAAGAAGCACCTGCTGAAGAAGCACCTGCTGAAGAAGCACCCGCTGAAGAAGCACCTGCTGAAGAAGCACCCGCTGAAGAAGCACCTGCTGAAGAAGCACCTGCTGAAAAAAACACTCCATCTGAAGAAGATTCGAAAGAGCAATAAATTTCTTTATGAAAAAACCAGATTTACAATATCTTGGTAAATTCATTAAGTTATTCAGTTTCAAAGGTGAACTTATTATGTTTTCTGAAGTTAACCCCGAATCGTTAACCAATTTAGAATCTATATTTATTGATTTGAATGGGTCATATATTCCATATAATACAGGGTATATTAAACCTCACAAAAAAAATAATTATAGACTTCAAATTAAGGGGATCAATAATGAAGCTGATGCTAAATATCTTTTAAAAAAGGAAATTTATATTTCATATGATAAAAAATTAAATAGTAAGTCAGAAGATATACCATTCAATATTCAAAAAAACTTTAATGTATTTAACAATAATGATTTTATTGGTAAAGTATTTTCAATTATTAATAATAATGGTCAATGTGTTATTGAAGTTCAAATAAATAGCAAAATGATTTTAATACCTTTAGTTAATGATTTCATTGAAGAAATTAATCCAAAAAAAGAAGAGATAAAAATGATTTTACCTGAAGGATTGTTAGATCTTTAATTTATAAATGGAAATAAGAATAAATAAATTTTTAAGTCAATATGGCTTTTGTTCGAGAAGAAAAGCTGACAAACTAATTGATGATGGTAGAGTTACTGTAAATAATACTACAATCCAACATGGATATAAAGTCAAAGAAAACGATACAGTTAAAGTTGATGGTGAAAAAATTAAATCTGGATTAAAGAAAAATATTTATTTAGCATTCAATAAACCGAAAGGAATTGTTTGTACAACAGACACTGAAAAAGAAGAAAATAATATCATTGATTTCATAAATTTTAAAAAAAGAATTTTTCCAATTGGCAGATTGGATAAATTAAGTGAAGGGTTAATTTTGTTAACTAATGATGGTGACATTGTAAATAAGATTTTAAGATCTAGATATAATCATGAGAAAGAATATATAGTAACTGTAGATAAGAAAATAACAAAAAGTATCTTAAAAAAACTTGAAAATGGAGTTAAGATTTTAAATACAATTACAAAGAAATGTACGACAACATACATAAATGAATTCCAATTTAAAATAATACTCAAACAAGGTCTAAACAGGCAAATTAGGAGAATGTGTGAGCACTTTGAGTATCGTGTCAAAAAACTAGAAAGAATAAGAATAATTAATATTAATCTTGATATTCCCAGAGGAAAATGGAGATATTTAAATGTAGATGAAATAAAACACCTTAAAAATCTGTAAATCTTAATTCATGTATAAACTAAAAATTATAATACTAATTATTTTTTTTACTTTTCAAAATCTATTATCTCAAAATAATCAAATAATTAGTGACACAATAAACTTGAAAGAGGTGACTATTGAGTCAATAAATATTCCTTTAAAGGAAAAAAAATCTTTGTACCCAATTTCATTTTTAAAGTTTAATACTTTTCAACAACTTACTCCACAAATAAATATTAGTGAATATTTAGAATCTGTTCCGGGTCTATTTGTATTGAACAATAATAATTATGCTCAAGATGCTAGAATATCGATTCGAGGTTTTGGATCGAGAGCTAACTTTGGGATTAGAGGAATTAAGATTTTTGTAGATGGAATTCCTGAAACTTCACCTGACGGTCAGTCACAAATAGATAATGTTAATCTTGAAATAATTGAAAAAATTGAAGTTTATAGAGGTAATAACTCCTCATTATTTGGAAGTTCGTCAGGTGGAGCCATATTAATATCAACATTTGAAGATTTTAATGAAGATTTCATAGATATTGGCTACTCAAGCGGTTCTTTTAAAACTACTAAAAGTCAAGCTACGATTGGATTAGCTAATGATAATCAAAAAATGGTATTTTTTATTTCAAATACCAAGTCAAATGGATTTAGATCCCATAGTGGTTTTGAGAATTTTAATCTAAACTTTAAATACCTAAAAGAAATTAATTCCTCTAATAAATTACAGATAATTGCTAACGTTTTAAACAGTCCAGATGCCCTTGATCCAGGGGGGCTAAATTTAGAGGAAGTAACAACTGATAGATCACAAGCAAGAGCAAGAAATATTGATTATGATGCTAGAGAAGAAGTTAAGCAATATAAGTTAGGTTTAAATTTAACTTCGATTATCAAAAAATTAAAATTAACAAATTCCCTTTATTACAATCAGAGATTATTTTACGGAAAACTTCCGTTTAATAATGGAGGAATAGTAGATTTAAACAGAGCTTTTTGGGGATATAACTTAAATTTTAATATTAATAGTTTCCTCAAATATGATTTTGGATTTTCTTATAATAATCAAAATGATAAACGACTAAGGTTTAATAATAATTCTGGATCAAAGTCTAATAAGACAATGGATCAAGATGAGAAATATAAAAACTTGAGCTTGTATTTCTTTGGATCTAAAAGCATAAAAAAATTCAATTTTTCTTTTGGATTAAGATTTGAAGAAAATTTAATTTCATTGGAAAATTATTTTCAATCAATTAATGAAAAAACAAAAAAAATAAATTCTTTAAATCCATCAATTAATCTTTTATATGAGTTAGGTAATTTGAATCTATTTACAAACTTTTCTACAGGCTATGAGACTCCAACATTAAATGAATTATCTGCAAATGATGATCAATCTGGATTTAATGATAATTTAAAAACAATTAAATCTAAAACATTTGAATTAGGAATTTCAAATTATAATATCAAAAATAATTTCAATTACAGTGTTAGATTTTTTAATATTTCAACTATTAATGAAATAACTCCTTATGAATCTAGTTCTGGTTTGAGGCTTTACAGAAATGCAGGAAAAACTACGAAAAAGGGAGTTGAAATGGAGATAAACTCAAAAATATCTAATAATCTAAATCTAGATTACAGTCTTACAATTGGTAGTTATAAATTTGATGATTTTAAATCAAACGATAATGACTATTCAAATAACTGGATGCCTGGAATACCAGATAATAATCATAACTTAAAACTAAAATACTTTAATAAAAAAGGTTTGAATGTAATTCTAAATTTGAGAAGTGTCGGAAATATGTTTGCAGATAATGCGAATAATACCGAAATCGATGGATATAACACAATTGGTTTTAAAATTTCTAAGAAATTAGACTTATTTAAGATTAACATCATACCATTTATTTCAATCGATAATTTATTAAATCAAGATTATTATGATAACATAAGGATTAACGCATTTGGATCAAGATTTTATGAACCAGCAGCTGGTATAAATTTAATTGGTGGTGTAAAAATTAATCTATGATGAAAAATGCTATTGTTGTAGGAGGAGGAATAAATGGATTAGTTGCATCAAATTATCTTCAAAAAAACAACTTTAATGTAACTATGATAGAAAAAAACAGTTATGTTGGAGGAGCATGTATAAAAGATAAAATTTTACATAATAACAAAGAAATTTATTTCCCAAAGGGTGCTACAGTTCTTGGAATGATGCAAAAATTTGTTTTTGAAGAAACTGGATTATCACAAAAAATTAAAACTTTTTATCCCAAATCTCCAAAACTCGTTTATTTTCCGAATGATTCTGAACCTACAAAAATTTTTCAAAACATAAATGATTTAAAAATTGAATTGAAAGAAAAATGGGGTGAAAATGGGAATATTGAGGGATTTAGAAATGATGAAAATAAGGTTATTAAATACCTTCAAGAGATTTATAAAAGTGGAGATAGCCCTAATGTCAATAGAGCTGAAAAATTGTTGGGAAAAGAATTAACAGAAATATGGATAAAAGGATCTGCATTTGATTTACTTAACAGATACTTTACATCAGAAAAAACAAAGCTTTATATGGGTATGACAGTAACTGAAAGCGGTCCTGCATCGATATTTGATGAAGGTTCAGCATTTACAATTCCTTTGATGGATTCAGGATCAATATTTAATGGTTATTGGGGATTTGTAAAAAATGGTATTTGGGAAGTAACAGAAAAACTATTTGATATAAATAATAATTTAGGTGTAAAAAACTTATTATCTACTCAAATAGATAACATTGATAAAGTCAATAAAAAAATTAATTTTAATGGAAAAGAAATAAATTATGATTTTATTTTATTTGCTACTGACCCTAAAACTCCTTCACTTTTAATTGATGACTCAGATTCTTTAAAAAAAATAAATAAAAAAGAATTGATTGGAACAAGTGGAAAAATTACAGCTTTCTTTAAAAATCCCGTTAAATGGAAAAAAGCAAATGATAAAGAATATGACACCTCTTTTAGATTTATATTTTCAAATAGTGACCTATATGACTTTGAAAAATCAAGTCAAAACACCAAGAATAATATAAGTAATTATGAGCCTGGATATATTCAAATATATCCTGAGGGTGCTGCACAGAGAAAAATGGGAAATAACGAAAATCTTGACAAACTAATATTGTTTTCTAAAAATTTTTCATTCAATAAAAAGTCAAAAGACTTGCTAAATAATAAAAATGAAATTATTTCATTATTATCAAATTATATTGAAAACATAGATGATCTTGTTGAAACAAAATTCCTTACTCCAATGGACTTAAATGAACAGTTTTATTTTCCTAAAGGAAATATTGACCACATGACATTAACTAAAAATCAAAACTTTGCCAAAAGGACATTTTCAAATAATCCTGAAACTAAATTTTACCAATACTTTAATAATGAAGATATTTATTATTGTGGAGCAGGTGCCTTCCCGTGTGGAAGTGTAGCTGGAACACCAGGATATATGTGTTCAAAGCAGCTAATAAAAAAATATTCATAACTTAAAAGTTAATGAAAATTGATTCGTTTGAACTGTACGTAGCGAAATTAGAACTTAAAAAGCCATTTATTACTTCATTAGGCGTAATTAATTATTCAGATCATATTTTTTTAAAAGTATTTTCTGAAGATGGAGAGTTTGGGTGGGGAGAATGTTCACCTGCTTATTTTATTAATGGAGAAACAGTAGAGACTTGTTTAGCTATCTCTAAAAAATTAACTGATTCAATAATTGGAATTTCATGCTTTTCTCATGAATTAATACAACAAAAACTTGATAGTATAATTTATGGTAATCATAGTATAAAATCCGCAATTGATGTTGCATGTTATGATCTTGCATCTAAATCTAAAAAAATTCCTTTATATAAATATTTAGGGGGTGAATTGAAAAAAAAAATTTATACAGATTATACCGTAAGTCTTAATGACATTGATAAAATGGTTAAACAAGCTAGGTCAATAGTTGAAAGAGGATTTAAAATTATAAAAGTAAAATTAGGAGATGATGGAAAAAAGGATATTGAAAGAATTAGATTAATTAGAGAATGTGTTGGAAGCAATATTAAAATCAGAATTGATGCTAATCAAGGTTGGACAATTGAAGAAGCAATTGAAACACTTAAAAAAATTTATAAATATGAAATTCAATACTGTGAAGCGCCAATAAATAGAGAGTTCTCATATAGATTAAATGAAGTAAAAGAAGCCAGTCCAATAAAAATAATGGCAGATGAAAGTTTATTTACTTTAAATGATGCAAAAATGATGGTTCATGGAAATCATTGTGATATGTTTAATTTAAAAATTGGAAAACAAGGAGGAATATATGAATCAACTAAAATAATTGAAATTGCAGAAAAAAATAATATTCCAATGCAAGTTGGAGGATTTATTGAAAGTAGAATAATCTTTACTGTAAATTGTCATTTAGGACATACTTCAAATTTTATAAAACACTTTGATTGTGATAGCCCACTTTTTCATAAGATAAATCCAATAATTGGAGGAGTTGAATATAAAAATGACTGGGAACTTATACTTCCAACTGCTAATGGGATTGGAGTTGATATAAAAAAAGATTTTTTGAAATCTTGTTCTAAAATTATTTGATTATTGTTATTCTATTTGGCACAATAATTGTTTATTTTTGAAAATGGAATTGACAATGCCCAAAACCGATCTTCACAGAGAATTAATTAGATCAAAAAGAAAATCAAATTTTAAAATCAATCTTGATTTTGATCCAAGAAAAATTGAATCAAATCGTTTATTTTATTTAGACGATATAAAAAAGATATGTATAGATTACAGGCTTAGATTTTTAGATTTTGATTATTTCAAAGGCAAAGTTCCTCAGGAAGCATATGATAAATTAAAAGATTTTAAAATCAATAATCCTAATTTAGATATTAAAATAATGATGATGGCGCCTTCGAAGCTATTTGAATTAGAAAACTACGATGATCCGCTAATGTTTGTAAGTCTAGGAAATAATTACTACTATTTAATACATAAATGGGGAAATGACATGAGTTATTTTAGGAAGCTGCTAATGTGGCCTTTCAAAAATTTATATAATATAATGGTATTTATATGCTTTTTATCACTTTTCTTAACTGCTGTAATTCCAGATGGTTTGTTTTTTTACAAAGACAATCCTGGTATAGAGTTTCTCATAACTTTTCTTTTTGTTTTAAAATCAGTAATTGCAGTTTTTATTTATTATGGTTTTTCTCTCGGCAAAAACTTCAATGAATATATTTGGAATAGAAAGTTCTACAATTAGACCATTATTTTTTAATGCTCCTTAACGATAAGAATACGATCAAACAAGGGTTTAATTACTTAAGCAGTGATCCAATCATGAATTTTTTTATAAAAAATTTTGGTGATGAAATTGATGCTCTTGACAGGTATGATGATAATTTTGCAATTGCCTTATGTAACTTAATTATTGAACAACAAATTAGTTTTAAGGCAGCTATAACAATTAAAAAAAAGTTTGCTAATCTTATAAAATCTTTTTCTAATAAAGAAATAATTAAACTTGATAATGATACTATTAAATCTATTGGTTTGTCCTACAGAAAAGTATCTTACATAAAAAATATATTAAGATTCTTTGAAGAAGAAAAAATTGAATTCAATAAATTAA
Organism: Cryomorphaceae bacterium; assembly: GCA_003331885.1. GTDB lineage: Bacteria > Bacteroidota > Bacteroidia > Flavobacteriales > Flavobacteriaceae > Eutrophosalina. Next base: position 7,068 of record QOPZ01000009.1, read on the forward strand.
ATGATGAAGGGATTACAAAAAAACTATGTTCAATAAAAGGAATTGGTCCTTGGACGGCAGAAATGTTTTTATTATTCATTTTTCATAGACCTGATATATTTTCTTTTGGTGATATTGCATTAATAAATAGTGTAAAAAAGAACTACGGAATTGAAAATACTAGCGAAATAAAAAAACTGACATTAATGTGGAAACCCTACAGAAGTATTGCCTCTCTTCTTCTTTGGAAGTCTATTGAAAATCAGGTTTATTATAAAAAATTAAGGCATTAATCCAAAAAAAAAAGGGAAAACCCATTATGGATTATCCCTTTTGTACTCGGAGCGGGACTTGAACCCGCACGAACATTACTGCTCATTGGATTTTAAGTCCAACGTGTCTACCAATTCCACCATCCGAGCATTATCTTCGAGCGAAAGACGGGATTTGAACCCGCGACCCTCACCTTGGCAAGGTGATGCTCTACCCCTGAGCTACTTTCGCAAAATTGGATTGTAAATGTAAAACAAAAATTTAAAAGACTTTTAATCATCATTAGTTATTTTTTTCTTTAATTCACTCAATTTTACCAAAGCTTCAACAGGCGTTATGTTATCAGTGTCTAAAGATTCTAATTGTTTTTTAAAATCTTTAAAATTTCTATCATCTAAACTAAAAAAACTTAATTGCATTTCCGACTCATTTTCAATTTCAATTTGACTAGAATTTTTATGAGATTTTTCTAGTTTTTTAAGTACATTTTTTGAAATATTGATTATTTTTTCTGGCATTCCAGCCATTTTCGCTACATGAATTCCAAAGCTGTGAGCACTTCCACCAGGTACTAATTTTCTTAGAAAAATAACATCTGAATTTGTTTCTTTAACCTGAACATTATAATTTTTAATTCTTTTAAAAGACTCGCTCATCATATTAAGTTCATGATAGTGGGTAGCAAATAATGTTTTTGGTTTATTAATATTTTCATGTAGGAATTGCGTAATTCCCCAGGCAATAGAAATACCATCATAGGTACTAGTTCCACGACCAATTTCATCCAATAAAATTAAACTCCTTTCACTAATATTATTTACAATCGATGCAGCTTCTAACATCTCTACCATAAAAGTAGATTCACCTTGTGAGATATTATCACTCGCACCTACTCTGGTAAAAATTTTATCAATATATCCCATTTTTAATTTTGATGCTGGCACAAAAGATCCAACTTGAGCTAAAATTGTAATAAGTGCTGTTTGTCTAAGAATGGCTGATTTACCAGACATGTTTGGTCCAGTTATCATCAATATTTGTTGTTTTTCTCTATCTAATTTTATATCATTTGGAATATAAGATTTTGTTTCTTCAAGGGAATGTTCAATTACTGGATGACGAGAATCATAAACCTCAAAATCATCAGTATTGTTAATTATAGGTTTATTATAATTATTAATTTTTGCTATTTCAGAAAATGACAGTAAACAATCTAAATATGCAATTAATGCAGCATTTTTTTGAATTTTTGAAATATCAGGAATTAATTTATTGATTAATTTTAAGAATGTTTTATTCTCTAATTGAATTATATTTTCTTCTGCATTTAAAATTTTTGATTCATATTCTTTTAACTCGTCCGTAATATATCTTTCAGCATTAACTAAGGTTTGTTTTCTAATCCAGCTTTCTGGAACTTTGTCTTTATGAACATTTCTAACTTCTAAATAATATCCAAATACGTTATTAAAATTAATTTTTAAGGATGGAATTTGAGTATTATTAATTTCCCTATTTAAAATATTATTTAAGTGAGATTTTCCATTATTTAGTAATTCTCTGTATTTATCTAAATCTTTATTAACTCCAGTTCTTATAACTCCTCCTTTTGAAATATTAACAGGAACTTCATCATTTAAAAATTTTGATAAAACTTTAATTAATGAATCATTATTTATTATTTCAGTTGATATTTTATTTAAAAAATTATTTTTTGATTTGCTTATCCTTTTTTTAATTGATTTTATTTTTTCTAAAGAAATCTTAAGGTTTATTAGCTCTCTTGGATTAACCCTTGAGTTAGCTATTTTAGAAACAATTCTTTCCAGATCAATTATTAAACTAAAATCATTTATAAATTCTCCATCATTAATAAATGATTTCATAAACTCTTCAACAATATCATATCTTTTATTTATTTCTTTAACATCAATACTTGGGAAACAAAGCCATCTTCTTAATAGCCTTGCACCCATTGGAGTAATTGTCTTATCAACAATGTCTATTAGGCTTTTGCCACCAGAAAATTTACTATTTAAAATTTCCAGATTAGAAATAGTAAATCTGTCCATAACCAAACAAGATTTCTGATTTATGGGGCTTATTTTTTTAATATGACTTAAGTCTTTTTTATGAGATTCTTCTAAATAGTGTAAAATCATTGAAGCTGATATTACACCTTGATTATCTTTTGATATACCAAAACCCTTTGTAGAATTTACTTTAAAATGATTTTTTATTTTTTTTAATGAAGTGTCAAAATTTATAAACCAATCCTCAACAAAGAAAAAATAATCATGATTAATGTTTTTATTTTTAAGTAATAGGGAATCCTCCTTTGAAATTAAAATTTCCTTTGGATTAAAATTTTGAATTAAATTCAATATGTAATCCTCATCACCCTCACTTAATAAAAACTCCCCAGTTGAAACATCTAAAAAGGAAACTCCATAATTAGATTTATTAATATTGATAGCACAAAGAAAATTATTAGTTTTTTGAGTTAAAATTTCATCATTAAGTGACACTCCTGGTGTTATAAGATCTGTAACTCCACGCTTTACAATTTTTTTAGTCAATTTAGGGTTTTCTAATTGTTCACAAATTGCTACTCGATATCCTGCTTTTACTAATTTATGTAGATAAGTATCTAAAGAATGATAAGGAAAGCCTGCAAGTTTTGTTTCAGAGTTTGAACCCGCACCCCTCTTAGTTAGAATGATACCTAAAACTTTAGAGCTTATTACTGCATCTTCATGAAAAGTTTCATAAAAGTCTCCAACCCTAAATAAAAGAATTGAATCAGGATATTTAGATTTAATATCACGATATTGTTTCATTAAAGGGGTTTCTTTTTTAATATCTTTAGTCAATTGCAATAATATTTATATGTTTATAATCTAATTCTGAAAATATGAGAAAATTAAAAAACTCTGAACTAAACAGAATTGATGTTTCAACTTTTAAATCTATTAAAAAAACTCCACTAATCATCATTTTGGATGACATTAGAAGTTTGAATAATATTGGATCAATTTTTAGAACCTGCGATGCATTTAAAATAGAAAAAATTTACTTGTGTGGCATAACAGCTAAACCACCAAATAGAAAAATAACAAAAACTGCAATTGGAGCTACTGAGAGTGTTGATTGGGAATACTATGAAAAAATTGATGATCTAATTTCAAAACTTAAATCTTCTAATGTAAAGTTATGGGCTATTGAACAAGCTGAAGGATCAACAAGTCTTTCAGATTTATCCATTGAAAACCCAGTAATTAAACATGCACTAATTTTTGGAAATGAAATAAATGGTGTAAATCAAAATATAGTTAATAATTGTGATGAAGTTTTAGAAATAAATCAATATGGCACTAAACATTCTTTAAATGTTTCTATAGCAGCTGGAATAGTAATTTGGAGTTTCTTTAAGCTTTTAAATAATTAAAACTTATTTTTTCAATTGAATCATCAGATTTAATTTTCATTAAATAACTCTTAATCTTAACTTTTGACTTTGGATCAATTAATTCATTATTAATTTCAAGAAGAGGTAAAAGAACAAAGTTTCTTTCATGGAATCTAGGATGTGGAATTTTTAAGTTTTGATCCTCAAATATTAAATCATCAAATAGAATAATATCAATATCAATTATTCTAGATTGATATTCCTCTGAATTTCTGTTTTCTCTTCCCATTTCAGATTCAATACTTGAAATAAAATTTAATATTTTTAAAGGGCTATTATAAGACTTGACTTTTATACAACAATTATAAAAGTAATCACCAACAAATCCCTGTGCTAAATTTTTGTATAGACTTGAAATAGAAATAACATTTCCAATTTTTTTTTCAATTAAAGAAATACACTTTGAAATATTATAATATCTATCTCCTAAGTTTGAGCCAATTGAAAAATATACAACAGATTCATTCAAAATATAAAAGCTTTTTTTAATTTTAAATAAGTAAAAATAATGGATTACACTGACTCTAAGAAACTTGAACTTGCTAAAAAAATTTACTTATATCTAGGTGCAATTTTTATAACTTCCCTTGTAGTATCAAATTTAATTTTTCAAAAATTTTTCTTTTGGTATCCATTTGATTTAGAAATTTTTGGATTAAAATTATTTGAACTATCTGTTGGTATCCTTCCATATCCAATCACCTTTTTAGTTACTGATTTAATATCAGAAATCTATGGAAAAAAAAGGGCTAACGAAATTGTTATTGCTGGAATATTTGCATCATTTTTTTCATTATCTATAATTTATATTGCTAATGAAGTTCCTGCTATTGATGTTTCCCCAGTTGATAATGAAACATTTACTAGTGTATTTTATCTCTCTGGTCTTGCTGTTTTGTCATCAATGTTGGCATACTTATTTGCACAGTTTATTGATATAAGAATTTATCATTTTTGGAAAAAGAAAACTAAAGGAAGAATGTTATGGCTAAGAAATAATTTTTCAACTTTTACATCTCAATTTATTGACACCTTTACTGTTATTTTTCTTCTTTGCTCATTTGGTGCACTCCCATGGGATATGTTTGAAGGATTACTTCTTTCTGGATTTATTTTTAAAGTACTTGTAGCTTTAGTTGATACACCTTTATTATACTTAGGAGTTTATTTTTTTAGAAAGAAATTTAATTTAGAGGTTAATGAAGAAATAAATATTTAATCTAAACTAATATTCACAACCACACCTTCGTTCGATCTTACATTAAAAACTGTATCATCTTCAAAGATTAAATACTGTCCCTTGATACCAATAATTTTACCAGAATATTTTTCAGTTTTAACAATATTTAAGCTACTGGGTTTCAAAGGAGATTTTGATATTGGATATTTAATTTCTATCTCTTTTTTTTCTTTAGATATATATTTTAAAACTTCGTTAGGAAGATTTTTCAAACATTCTAAGCGTTCATTCTCCAAGTCAATATCAGTCTTATTATTTTTGAGCATTTCTCTCCAGTTGGTTTTATCCTTATAATATTCTTTAAGCTTGACTTCGCTAATCCCTGCTAAATATCTATTTGGAACCTCTAAAATTTCTATCGCCTTAATTGCTCCCTGATCAATCCATCTGGTTGGGGTTTGAGATTTTCTTGTTACACCAATTTTAATATCACTTGTAAAAGCTAAATATAAAATGTGTGGTTGAAGTTGAACTTTTTTTTCATATTCAATATCTCTTTCTTGAATTCCTAAATGAGCTTTACTTAATTCAGGTTTTATTACCCAATCTGCAGTACTGGGTAAATCAAAAAAACAACGTTTACAGTATCCTTGTCTATAAATTTCTTGTGTTGAATTACAACTTAAACAACTATAGCCTTCAAACTTGATTGTAATATTTTTATTTAAAAGTGAGTCAAAAACAATAAAATCACTACCCATATCCAAAAAATAATTAATTGGATTATTGAACTCTGTGATCATTTTTTTTAAAACACCATTGAACATATTTATAGTACTTTTACAATTAATTATATAAATATAATGCCATTTTCCTTTATTAATACTGTTGCGTCATGGATGTTGAAAAAAAGAATACATGAAATAGAGTTGTTTATTAAATATCCAATCGATGTTCAAAATGATCAATTAAAAAATTTAATAACTTTTGCTAAGAATACTGAATTTGGTAAAAAATATGAGTTTTCATCAATTGACAATTATCAAACTTTTAAAGAAAGAGTTCCAAGCTTTACTTATGAAGAATTTTTTCCAACAATTAATAGAACCATAAAGGGAGAACAAAATATTTTTTGGCCTGAAAAAATTAAATGGTTTGCTCAATCAAGTGGAACAACTAATTCTAAAAGCAAATTTATTCCGGTTACTAATTCATCTTTGGATGGTTGTCATTTTAAAGGAGGAAAGGATATGTTATGTTTTTATTTAAATAACAATGAAAATTCTAAAATGTTTTTAGGGAAATCATTAAGGCTTGGAGGAAGTAGAAAAATTTATGAAAATAATAATCATTATTTTGGGGATTTATCTGCCATTCTAATTGATAATTTACCAATATGGGCAGAATTAATTAGTACTCCTAGCAATGAAATTTCACTCTTGGACAAATGGGATGAAAAAATTGATGCAATCATAAAAGGCACTTTGCAACAGGATGTTAGAAGTTTGTCTGGGGTTCCATCCTGGATGTTAACACTAATGAATAAATTATTAGAGACTACCGGCAAAAACTATATAGATGAAATTTGGAAAAACCTTGAGGTTTTTTTTCATGGAGGAGTAAGTTTTAAACCTTACAAAAATGAATTCAACAACATAATTTCTAATAAAAATTTTAAATATTATGAAGTTTATAATGCTAGTGAAGGGTTTTTTGGAATTCAAGATTTAAATGATGGTATAGATTTACTTTTGATGCTAGATTATGGAGTTTTTTATGAATTCATTGAAATTTCAGAATCAAATAATGATGAAAAAATTATTGATTTAACTCAAGTGAAGAAAGGAGTTAATTACGCGATGTTAATCACTACTAACTCTGGACTGTGGAGATACAAAATTGGTGATACTGTAATGTTTACTTCACTTAATCCATTTAGAATAATCATTTCCGGAAGAACTAAACATTTTATAAATGCATTTGGTGAGGAGGTTATTATTGATAATGTTGAAAAAGCATTAGAAAAAGTACTTAGTAAACATAATTGTAAAATTACTGACTATACTGTTGCACCAAAGTTTATGAAGTCAGGGAAAAAGGGTAGCCATGATTGGATAATTGAATTTTCTAAGGAGCCAAAAAACATTAATGATTTTATGTTAGATTTGGATTTAAGTATTCAAGATAACAATTCAGACTATAAAGCAAAGAGATTTAAGAATATAACTTTAGATAAACCAAACTTAAATATTGCAAGAAAAAATTTATTTTATGACTGGCTCAAGAGCAAAAAGAAAGTAGGTGGTCAAAATAAAATTCCTAGACTATCAAATGATAGAAATTTTTTTGATGAATTAATTAAAATTAATTGATTTTCAAAAAACATAATGTAACGTTTGCGTATCATTATAAATTATGATAAGTTTGCGTTACATTTTAAATTAACATAAAAACATGATTGAATATAAAATTGATATTGGATATCATACAGGTCCAGGAATAATTGAATTGATTCCAATATTTGGAATGTTAACAGGTGTAATTATTCCACTATCTGTATTTGTTTGGCTTTACTTTGATGCAAAAAATAAAAGAGCAACAGTGCTGGAAATATCAAAAAATATTGATGATAAAGAAAAATTGAATGAACTTTTAACAATATTTGATGAAAGAAAAAAAGAACCTATAGACTATCGTAGAAATGGGCTTATCACGACTTTTGTTGGTATTGGTCTTTATTTCTTAGGAGTTTTTGCGATTGGAAATATTCTTAAAGGTGTAGGTGCCTTGGTAGGCTTAATTGGTTTAGGAACTTTTATGGCTGGCTACTTATATCCCAATACTGGAAAAGAGCTTACAGATGCTGTAGATGAATATGAAAAAAGATAATCTTGGGCAGAAATCATAAAAATCTTAATAATAATTTAGAGGAAATTAGAAAATCTGCTGGATTGACTCAACAAGAACTATCAGATAATGCTGAGGTTTCAAGAAAAAGTATTAATGCAATTGAAAATGGTATTTATATCCCTTCAACACTTCTTGCATTAAAAATTGCAAAAATTCTTAAATGTAAAGTTGAGGATATTTTTAAACTACCTCTAATTATTTTGGGTATTTTATAATATGGGTATGAAACGAATTGATTATTTTCGCATTACTTAAAAAAAATCTTATGAAATCTATTTCTGAATTAAAAAATGATGCACTTTCATGCTTAAATGAAAAATGGGGTATTTCAATAGGTGCGATTATAGTTTTTTTTGCAATTAGTATGGCATTAAGTTTAATCCCATTAATTGGAAGTTTGGCTCAATTGATTCTTACTGGTGCTTTATCAGTTGGTCTTGCACATTTCTTTTTAAAACTTTCTAAATCAGATAACGTAGACATAGAAGATTTATTTATTGCTTTTAAATCAAAAGATAAATTTCTTGTATCATTATCCACTTACGTTTTAATTATTATAATTATTGTTCCAATCATTCTAATTTTTGGTAGTATTTGGGTATCTCTTTTTGTTGGAGATCTAAATAATATTTTTAATTTATTTCTAGCAGCAGTTCCTGATACTCCTAGTTTGGGAGCAACTTATCAAATTGATCCATCCCTTTTAAATGAAAATTCTTCTCCCATTTTTCAGTCAGGAACAGGGACAATTATTGTTGCAGCCATTATATTAATTTTTATTCCTCTAATTATAGTTAGTCTTGGATTTTCTCAAGTATTTTTTCTAATTGCTGATGATAAAACAAAATCTGGAATTGAGGCTTTAAAAACAAGCTGGAACTTAATGAATGGTAAAAAAACTAAATTATTTCTACTTCAATTAAGTTTTATTGGATGGGTTATTTTAAGTATTCTTACTCTTTTTATTGGATTCATTTTTTTATATCCTTACATATATACAACACTATCAAAATTTTATAAAGAATTATATGATTAGCATTAAAGGCTTACATAAATCATATCAAATGGGGAGCAATTCTCTCCACGTGCTTAAAGGAATTGATTTTGAAGTTAAAGAAGGTGAATTAGTAGCGATTATGGGATCATCAGGTTCTGGAAAATCAACATTACTTAATATTATTGGAATGTTAGATAATCATGATAAAGGTTCCTATAAGCTGGATGATGTTTTAATAAAAAACTTAAATGAAACTAAAGCAGCTAATTACAGAAATAAGTTTTTAGGATTTGTTTTTCAATCATTTAATTTAATTAACTATAAATCTGCTCATGAAAATGTGATTCTACCTTTATACTATCAAGGAATCGGTAGAAAAAAGAGAGAAGTAAAGGCAATGAAATATCTTGATGATGTTGGATTAAAAAATTGGGCTACACATATGCCAAATGAATTGTCTGGTGGTCAAAAACAAAGAGTTGCAATTGCGAGAGCTATGGTATCTGAACCTAAGGTGCTTTTAGCAGATGAGCCTACGGGTGCATTAGACTCCAAAACATCTAAAGAAGTTATGGACTTAATTCAAAAAATTAACAAATCTGGAAAAACAATATTAGTAGTAACTCATGAAGAAGATATTGCCCAAATGTGTAAAAGAGTTGTTAGGCTTAAAGATGGCGTAATTGTAGAGGATAAAAAAATTAATCAAAAAAAAGCTCTTTAGAATGTTTAATAGAGACAGGTGGTTTGAGATCTTTGAAACTATAAAAAGTAATAAATTAAGAACTTTTTTAGCAGGATTTACTGTAGCTCTAGGCATACTTATTTTCATTGTATTATTCGGACTGGGCAATGGACTTGAAAATACTTTTAATGAATACTTTACTGATACTAAATTCAACAACATTTATGTAAATGGAGGAAGAACATCTAAACCCTTTGCTGGTTATGAATCAAATAGGCTTATTGAATTAGATAACGATGACCTACAAGAAATCTCTAATAAATTTGATTTTTTCATAGAAGGTATAACACCAAGAATTACAATTAGTGGTGAGGTTGGTTATAAATTAAAATCCAATAATTATACTATTAGAGGTGTAGGGCCCTCGAATCAACAAAATGAGATGAATGTTCTTATGTTTGGAAGATACATCAATGAAAAAGATGTTATAAATAAAGAAAAAAACGTAGTTATAGGGAGGCTTGTAAAACAGGATCTTTTTGGTGATGGAGAGGCGGTTGGAAAATATATAAATGGTGGTGGAAGATCATGGAAAGTTGTTGGTGTATATCAAGATGATGGTGGAGATAATGAAGAGAGAATTATTTATACTGCATATACTACAATGCAAAAAATTCTTAAAAGTACGGACAAAGTTGGCTCAATTATAATTTCTTATAAACCGTCTATTGGTTATGATGGAGCTCTTGAGTTTGAAAGAAAATTAAAATCTTTTTTAAAAAATAAAAAGAAAATTGATCCTTCTGATCCAAGAGGTGTTAGATTAAGAAGTGCTGCAAAAGACATGAAAGAAAATCAAGATTTTTCTAGCGCATTAAACTACATTATAATTTTTGTTGGTATTGGGACTCTTTTAGCTGGAGTGATTGGAATATCTAATATCATGGTTTTTGTAATTAAAGAAAGAACTAAAGAATTTGGGATTAGAAAAGCTGTAGGTGCAACACCATCATCAATTATATGGATGGTTTTACAAGAATCAATCTTTATTACTACTATTTCTGGATACTTTGGACTGTTTGTAGGTGTTGTTTTTTTATCTTCTTTAGGTAATACTTTGAAAGAAGATTTTTATATAACTGACCCATATGTTGATCTAAATACAGCCTTAATGGCAACAATAATGTTAATTATTTTTGGTGCAATTGCTGGCTATATTCCTGCTAGAAGAGCTTCGAAAATTAAACCAATAGTAGCTTTAAATGATAAATAAATGAAAGAATTATTTTCAATAGATACTTGGCAAGAAATTTTTGGATCAATTCAAAAAAATAGAACTAGAACAATCATAACTATGATTGGAGTTTTATGGGGTATTTTTATTTATATAACATTAGCTGGTGCAGCCAAAGGACTTGATAATGGTTTTGAAAAAGCTTTTGCCTCAATATCATCAAATAGTTTATTTATATGGGGACAATATACCACCCTTCCATATGCAGGCTACAAAGCAAGAAGAGGTATTCAATTAAAAACGAGCGATGTTGCAATAATTAAAAAAAGAGTTCCTGAAATTGAGTTTATAGCTCCTAGAAATGTTAGAGGTGTTTTTGGATCAGCTGGTGGAAATATAGTTAGAGGTTCTAAATCAGGTACATATGCTATATACGGAGAGTATCCAGAATATATAAAAATTGCAACTACTAAAGTTTTTGATGGAGGAAGGTTTATTAATCAGGGTGATATGGATCAAAGTAGAAAAGTTTGTGTTATTGGAGAAAGAACTCTTGAGGAATTGTTTGAAGAAGATGAAGATCCAATTGGAGAATATATAGCGATAAATAATATTTCTTTTAAAGTAATTGGAGTTCATAAATTTGTTCAAGGCGGTGGTTTTGGAGATGATGGAGATATTTACATTCCTTTCATAACATTTAAAGATTTATTTAACACAGGAGAAGATGTAGGGTTTTTTATGATGTCCGCTTATGATGATGTAGATGTTGTGAAAGTTGAAAAAGAAGTTAAAGCTGTATTAAAAGACATAAAGGACATAAATCCTAAAGATGATGAAGCATTAGGAGGATTTAATTTAGGTAAGGTTTTCAAGGATACAGCTAATTTTGTTGATGGCTTATCTTTTCTTTCACTAATTGTCGGTATTGCTACAATACTTGCTGGAGTCATTGGTATTGGAAATATATTATTAATATCAGTAAAAGAAAGAACTAAAGAAATAGGAATTAGAAGAGCTTTAGGAGCAACTCCAAGGCAAATAAGAAATCAAATAATTACTGAATCTGTTTTTTTAACAATTCTGTCTGGAATAATTGGGATAATACTTGGAACTGCAATTCTTTATGGAATTAATGTTGCTACAGAAGATCTTTCAGATTTTCCTTACACAAACCCAACAGTTCCTCTGAAGTTTATTTTTGGAGCATTAGCTCTTATGATTATATTAGGCACATTGATTGGAATGTTACCAGCACAAAAAGCTGTAAGTATTAAGCCAATAGATGCGCTGAGAGAAGAATAATAATTTAATTTTATAAATATGAAATATTTAAAATATTTTGGAATAGCCGCGATAATACTTGGATTTTTATTTTCAATGGCCTATTACATTCAAACCAATAGTAGATCTGCTATTACTTATGAAACTACAACTTTGTCTAAACAAACTATAGAAGAAAAAATTGTTGCTACAGGCAGTGTTGTACCTGAGGACGAAGTTAATATTGTTCCTCAAATAAGTGGAATTATTGATGAAATTTTTGTTGAAGAAGGTGATGAAGTTGTCGCCGGCGATCTCTTAGCAAAAATTAAAGTTGTTCCCAACGAACAATCGCTTAACAGTGCTGAAGGAAGAGTAAAAACTTCTAGAATTGTCTTGAATAACTCTACTAAAGAATATAATAGAAATAAAAAATTATTTGATAAAGGTGTTATTTCAGAGCAAGATTTTAATTCTGTTGAACTTAGATACAATCAAGATCAACAAAATTTAGAAAATGCTCTTTCAGATTTACAAATTATCAGACTTGGTTCTGTTGGTGGATCTGCATTAACAAATACAAATGTTAGATCTACTGTTTCTGGAACTGTTTTACAGGTTCCTGTAAAAGAAGGAGACCAAGCAATTGAAGCAAATACATTTAACCCTGGTACAACTATAGCAACTGTTGCTGATTTAAATAAAATGATTTTTGAAGGTAGAGTTGATGAAGGAGAAGTAGGTAAATTAAAAATTGGCATGGATCTTAAAATATCCTTAGGTGCCATTGAAGAAAAAGAATATGAGGCAAAATTAACTTTGATAGCTCCAAAAGGAATTGAAGTTGCTGGTGCCATTCAATTTAAAATTGAGGGTGATGTTTTTTTAGATAATGAATATGTTGTTAGAGCAGGATACAGTGCTAACGCTACAATTATAACTAATGTTAAAAAAGATATATTATCTGTAAATGAATCTCTTTTACAGTTTGATAACACCACTAAGAAAGCATTTGTTGAAATTCAATTATCAGGTCAAAAATTTGAAAGAAGAGATATTGAATTGGGTATTTCAGACGGTGTATATGCAGAAGTTTTAGGGGGTGTTACTGAAAAAGATAATATAAAAATCTGGAATAAAACAGAACCATTAAAAAGGGGTGATGTTGAAGAACAGGAATATAAATATGATAATTAATCAATGATGAAAAAAAATTTATTATTAGTTTTTTTAATTGCTTCTTCGTTTTCATTTTCACAAGAAAAATGGACTTTAGAAATGTGTGTGAAAAGAGCAATCGATGAAAATATTTCTATAAAACAATCTGAACTTGATTATGTTGATTCGGAAATAAATAGGAAAAATGCTGTTGGTAATTTTATTCCTAATATTAATATAGGAAGTTCCCATTCTTGGAATGTTGGACTAAATCAAAATATTACCACGGGACTATTAGAAAATGTTACAACTCAATTTTCTTCAATGAATTTAAATCTTGGTGTCGATATTTATAATGGCCTTAGAAATATTAAGCAACTTCATTTAGCTAACCTTAGAATACTATCAAGTCAATATCAATTAGCTGATATGAAAGAAAATATCTCTTTATTAGTAGCAAACTCATATTTACAAATTCTATTTAACAAAGAATTTATTAAGATTCAAGAATCTCAGTTAGAAATTTCTAAAAGCGAGGTTGAAAGAGCAATTGAATTGGTTGAAAATGGTGTTATTCCAAAAGGTGATCTTTATGAATTTGAAGCAAATCTTGCTAGTGTAGAAAAAACTTTGATTGATGCTCAAAATAATTTTGCACTTTCAAAAATTGCTTTAGCTCAACTTTTATTATTAGATAATTATGAAAACTTTGATATAGCAGATAGAGAATATGAATTGGAAATTTCAAATATTATAGATAGAACTCCTGATGAAATTTTTGCAGTTGCTGTTTCTAATAGAAGTGAAATAAAACTTTTTGAAACAAATCTTGATATAGCTAAAAAGAATCTTGAATTAAACAAAAGTCTTCTACAACCAAGGTTATCTGCTTTTTATTCATACAGTACAAGAATTGCATATAGTGATAGATTAATTGGTACAGGTGAATTTCAAAATGTTCCAATAGGTTTCGTAGAGAATACAAATCAAAGAGTTCTTACACCAGTTCAAAGTACAAAAATTGTTGGTGCACCATCTTTTAGTGACCAGTTTGAAAATAATGCTGGTCAAAACTTTGGTTTAAGTCTTTCTATACCAATTCTTAATAATTTTTCAACCAGATCTAATGTAAACAGAAGTAAGGTTAATATTTTGAGAAATGAAAATCAATTATTACAAAAGAAATTAGATTTAGAAAATACTATTAATCAAGCACATAATGATGCTGAAGGTGCTCTTAAAGCTTATTCTGCTTCAAAAAAATCCTTAGAATCAAGAAAGCTATCATATGATTATGCTAGAGAAAAATTTGAGCTTGGAGCTATGAATTCATTTGATTTTACTCAGGTAAAACAAAGATTTGAATCTGCTCAGTCAGACTTAATTACCAGTAAGTTTGATTTAATTTTTAAAATTAAAGTTTTAGAATTTTATTTTGGTGTTCCTCTTTCAATAGATTAAATATAAATGTCATACATCCTTAATATTGAAACTTCTACCACTAATTGTTCGGTTTCATTATCATTAGATCGAAACTTAGTTGATATTATTGAAGAAGATTCTTCAAACTATTCCCACTCTGAAAATTTACATGTTTTTATATCAAAACTGATGAGTAATAATAAGATTACATTTGAAGAATTAAGTGCTGTAGCAGTAAGTAGAGGCCCTGGATCTTATACTGGATTAAGAATTGGTGTATCAGCAGCTAAAGGCATATGTTATGGCGTTGATATACCATTAATTTCTATTTCCTCACTAAAAATTTTAGCAAACAAAATAGTTTTTGATGGATATATAATTTCAACTATGGATGCAAGAAGAGATGAGGTTTATTCATGTATTTATGACTCAAAATTAAATATAATTGAAGATGAAAAACCTCAAATAATTAATGCCAAGTCTTTTTTAGAATATGCTGATAATAAAAAGGTTTTAATAATTGGTGACGGACAAGAAAAGTGTAAAAATTTAATTGATATAAATAAAAATTTTGAATTTAATGAAGATATACTAAGACCATCTTCAAAAAAAATGGGTGATTTAGCCTATGAAAAATTTAAAAAAAATGATTTTGAAGATTTAGCTTATTTTGAACCTAAATACCTTAAAGAGTTTAAGTCTAACTAAGATCTATCCATTTATAGCAACTACATTTGAAATTTTTCCAGGTAAAAAATCTTTTAACATAGTTTCAATCCCATTTTTTAAAGTGTAAGTTGAAGATGGACAACCACTACAGGCTCCTTGAAGAATTACTTTAACTTCCATGCTTTCATTGTCATAAGATTGAAAAAGAATATTTCCTCCATCAGAAGCAACGGCAGGTTTTATTTGTTCATCAATTAAAGCAGATATTTTTTTAGATATTTCATCCATATTACTTTGATCAATTCCTTCACTTGTACTATTTTGAACATCATAGCTTGAATCGATAATTTGATTTCCATCCTTAATGTATGATAAAATAAACTCTCTTATCTGCATTGTAAATTCATCCCAACTAAATTTTTGATTAATTGTAACAGAAATAAAATTAAAATCTATATAAATTTCCTTTATAAAATCATGATTAAATAAAGCTTTTGCTATGAAACAATAATTTGCACTTTCAGATGTTTTGAACTCATGAGCAATATTTACAAGTTTTTTATTTGCAACAAATTTTATCACATTTGGGTTAGGAGTACTTTCAGCATATATTGTTACAGGATTGTTAACTTGGTAGATCAATCCTCCATCATTTAAAAATTTTTCTATTTGATCAATAACTTCTTCTTGTACATCCTTCCAATCTAAAAAATCTAATTTTTCAATTAAAATCAAATGCTTATCAAGGGTAATAGACTTTACAAATGGTAAAAAAAATAATTGTTTTACTAAGGGAAACTGCTCTGATTTTGAGTCATCATTAAAAACAACTCTCGTGTTGTATATCTCTTTATCGGAAGATAAAACTAAAGTATTTTTATCCTCATTTTCTAAAATTTCAAACTTAAAACTCATTACTCAAAATTATTAATTTCATATTTATTATCTAAAAGTTTTTTTATAATAAAATTATTATTTCCACTATTGTAAAAAGTATGACTTGGATCATTTTTAACATTATCATTTAAAATTTCATTTTCATTTAAAACTTTTTTTGTTTGGATAGCAACAGCAGCGTTACAATCAACTATACTAATACTATCATTAATTATTTTTTTAATAGCTTTTTTTACCAATGGATAATGAGTACATCCTAATACTAATTGATCAATTCCATAATTTATCATAGGATCTAAATATTTATTAAGAAGAGTTTCAATTTCGTTACCACTAAAATTTCCATTTTCAATTAGTTTTACCAATCCCTCTCCATCTTTTGTAATTATGTTAATATCACTATAATCTGAGGAGGTTTGACTAAATAAATCACTTGTTAATGTACCTTTTGTTGCTAGTATTCCAATTTTTTTTGTTTTAGATCTTAATGCAGCTGGCTTAATTGCTGGCTCAATTCCTATAAATGGAATTTTATATTTATTTCTAAGAATTGAAATTGAATTAGTAGTTGCAGTATTACAAGCAACAATAATCATTTTACATCCTTTATCAATTAAAAACTCTGTATTCTTGATGCAGATTTCATCTAATTTATCTTTAGACTTTAGGCCATATGGACAATTTTTTGAATCTGATAAGTATATTGAATTTTCATTAGGTAATATTTTCTTAATAGCCTTCCACAAGGATATTCCTCCTATTCCTGAATCAAAAAAACCAATTGGGAAAGAACTCATATAAAAAAAAACTATCCGTAAAATTACAGATAGTTTTTTGATTTATTGTTTGTTATTTAATACTTAAAAACCTAATTCTGTTTTTACTTCAGCCATTAAATCTTTTCCATCAAAAAGTATTAATGCTCCACCAGGTGTAGCATCAATAACATAATCGAAGCCTTGAGCTTTGGCTACTTTTTGAATAGCAGCTCTAGCTTTTTCAATCAAAGGTCTTAAAAGATCTTGTTGCTTTTGCTGAATATCTTGAGCAGCTGTTTGCTGGTACTGTTGAATATTTTGTTCCATACCTTGTAACTCCTTTTGACGAGCTTGATTTGTAACTTCTGTTTGATTTTGAGCATCAGCAGAATATGTTTGAAGCTTTGTTTGATATTCTTTCATGGAAGCTTCAATTTCGGTTTGATATGTTTTTTGTAATTTTTCTATTTGTGCTTGAGCTTCTTTAACCTCAGGCATTTGACTTATTAATGATTGAGAATCAATATGAGCGACATTGCTTTGTGAAAAACCAAGGCTACAAACTGAAACGAAAAATATACAGGTTAATAATTTAAAATAATTCATACTATTTATTTTTTAAGTTATTTCTTTTAGTTTTTAATAAACTATCTCTTTTTATCTTTTTTAATTCTTTTAACTTTAAGATAGAATCTCTTCTTTTTTGTATTTTTTCTTCAAGAACTTTTTTTCTGTCATCATCAAAAGACAATTGAAGGTTTTCTATCTTTTCCTGTTTTAAAATGCTTTTTAAAACTAGCTCGCTAATATCGTATTTTTTTTCCGAATATAGCATAATTATAGCTGATGATTTGTCAAAAATAAAATCAAATTTATTTTTATCTGCAATTTCTTGAACAATTGCAAGTACCTCATCCTGAATTGGTTGTATAAGAATCTTCTCTTGAACCAACCAGTCACCTTTTGGACCAAACCTTTTTTGAGCATACTGTTCTAATTGTTTTTTGTCAAAATCTATCTCATCAATCAAGTTTTGATACACTTCATCTGGAAGCAGTGGTTTTTTAATTGCTAATTCTTTTAAACGAGATTCAATTTTATTTGTTCTTGATTCTATTTCCTTTCTCCATAAATTTAGCTTTATGTCATACTCTTCATTAGCTGTCTTATAGTCATCAATATTCGATAAAATATAATCCATATTAATATAGCCTACTCTGAGGGGTTTTTGAGAATTTAAGGTTAGACTAAAGAATATTAGAAAAAGAAAAAGAATGCATTTGTTTTTTTTTAAGAATGAATTCAAGAAGCTAAATTATTAAAATTGCTGTCCAATAACAAAATGTGTTTCCCAGCCATTTGGATTTAAATCAAATTCATTTACTGAGTCTAATCCATATCCAAAATCAATTCCAAGTAATCCAAATGCTGGCATAAAAATTCTAAGACCTAATCCAACAGATCTTTTACCATTGAAAGGATTAAATTCTCTAAAGTTATCATATCCTTGACCTGTTTCAATAAAGGTTAAACCAAAAATAGAAGCAGCAGGTTTTAGGGTAATTGGATATCTTAGTTCAAGAGAAAATCTATTATAAATAGTTGATCCATCTTGAGCTGATAAGCTTTGATTAGGATATCCTCTCAAAGAAATTGTTTCTCTACCATCCATTGCATACTGAGACATACCATCTCCTCCTAAGAAAAATCTATCAAATGGGATTACGCCTCTATCATTATTAAATGCTCCTAAAAATCCAAATTCAGTGTGAGTTCTTAAAACTAATTTATCAACAAGCCTAGTATACCATGATCCTTTAAATTTTATTTTATAAAATTCAAGCCATTTAAACCTTTCTTGATCAATCTTAGCTTGGTCAGGATTTCCATCATCATCTTGATACTTTTCTAAATCTCCAAGATTAGCATAGTCTATTCCATTCCAAAGAGAATATGGTAATGAAAATCTTGCACTTAATACAAACTCAGACCCTCCTAATGGAAATATTGGGTTTGTAAAAGTGTTATTTCTTGATAATGCAACTGTGTATGAAACATTATTTGATTTACCCTGTCCAAAAGTAAATAAGCCTGTATAATAATTATTTAAATTATAATATTGATAACCAATTGATTGGGAAAGAGTAAAATAATCATCAGGAATTCTCAATCTTTTTGCTAGACCAACACTTGCTCCAGTGATTTCAAAAGATTGACTTTTATCAACTCTACCAGTGAAATAATTATATCTATATTGTTTTGTATGGGAAAATGATGTAGAAAATTGAACTGGCTGTACTCCACCAAACCAAGGATCTGATAAAGATGCACTGTAAACCCTATAAAATCTATTGGCTTGCAACCTTAGAGAAACTGCTTGTCCATCTCCTCTAGGAACTGGCTTCCAAGCTTTTCGATCTTTCATACCTTTTAATGAAAAATTATTGAAAGTTAAACCTATAGTTCCAATAAAACCACCTCCACCATAACCACCTTGTAACTCAACCTGACTTGCACCTTTAGGAACAAGTCCATATTCAATATCAACTGTTCCATTATTAGCATCAACATCTTTAAAATCAGGACTAATTTGTTCTGGATCAAAGAAACCTAATTGCCCTAATTCTCTGACTGTTCTAACTACTTTATCCTTACTGTATAGCTCTCCAGGTTTTGTTCTTAATTCTCTATATATAACATTATCATTTGTTACATCGTTTCCAACGACAGTAATTTTATTGAAAAATGCAGGTTTACCTTCTGTAATTCTTATTTCAAAGTCAATAGTATCATTCTCAGCAGCAATTTCAACTGCATTAACATTAGAAAATAAATATCCATTATTTTGATATAAATTAGTTAAGTCCTCCCCATCAGGTTTACTATTATCAGATATTCTTTTCTTAAGTAAAACTCCATTATATGTATCCCCTTGGAATAATCCAAGAACTCTTGAAAGTTGTTCATTAGAATAAACTGAATTACCAATAAACTTAATATCACCAAAGTAGTATTTATTTCCTTCCGCTAATTGAATATCTAAATCTATTAGATTTCCATCAACTTTGACAGTATCAAGTAAAATTCTTGCATCCCGATAACCTTTCTCTTTATAAAAATTAATAATTTCTTCCAAATCCTGACGATAATCATCTTCTATATATTTTGATTTTTTCCAAAATCGTCCAAGAAGTTTAGATTTAGTATTCTTCATCTTTTTCTTAAGCTTTTTAGCCTTGAAAAGCTCATTTCCAGTAAAGTTTATGCTGTTAATTTTTACCCTTTCTCCTAGATCAACATTGATTACCATTCTTTCACTATTTAAACCTATGGTATCGGCAATCGTATTAATATTAACTTTTGTGTTTAAGAATCCGTTTTTCTTGTATTTGTTTATTATGTAGTTTTTAGTTGTTTCAATAAAATTTTCTGTAATTTTTTGACCCTTTTTTATTTCTATATCCGTTTCAACAGTTTCAGACTTGGATTTTTTTAAACCAACGATTTTATAATCTGATAAAGAAGGTAATTCTATTATACTTATCTCAATACTAGCTTTTTCACCATCAATTTTTGTAACATAAAAATTGATGTCACTAAATAATTCTAATTTCCAAAGTTTATTGATTACTTGACTTATCTCTTCACCAGGTATTCGTATTTTTTGACCAGCTGTTAAACCAGTATATGTTACAACAGTTTGCTCATTAAAAGTTTTAAGACCTGTAACTTTTATTTCGTCTAGACTATAAAAATTTCCTTTGACAAAGTCATTTTCCTGAGAATGAGAAATTTCAGAATTTAACAAGAATAAAGCTGCAAAGAAACAGCTAACAATAATTTTAAATTTAAATTTTTCCAAATCTTCTAGCTCTGTTTTGATATTCAACTATAGCTTCATAAAAATTTATTTTTTTAAAATCTGGCCATAACAATTCTAAAAAAATTAATTCAGCGTATGAAATTTGCCATAATAGAAAGTTACTAACTCTAATTTCACCACCTGTTCTTATTAGTAAATCCACATTGTCTAAATTTCGAGTGTAAAGATGGTCATTTATTATGTTTTCGTCAATATTTTCAAGAGAAATTATGTTTTTTTTAACTTTACTTGAAATTGACTTTACAGCCTCTATAATTTCTTGTTTAGATCCGTAGCTTATAGCCAAATTAAGCTTGAGACCTTTATTGTTACTGGTTTGTTCTTTAGCATTAACTAATTTTTTTCGAATTTTATCAGTTAATAAATCTTGATCTCCAATAACATCTAACTTTATATTATTTTTATTTAAATTTTCTAATTCATCAGTAATAGAATTAAATAATAGGTACATCAGAGCCTTTATTT